>JAZLAP010000205.1:0-30556 GCA_045613265.1 Eubacteriales bacterium
ATTTTACCGCTAATTTTGCAGACGCTCGTAACCTCTCTTTTTTGTTTGCGATTATGCCTTTATGCGACAGCCCCGTTGAAATCCCCGTTACAGCACCGCTTCGATCGCGGCAACGACGGCGTTGGCGAGGATGCGTGAGCCTTCCTCGTTATAATGCACCCAATCCGAGCGCATATCTTCGCCTAAGCTCGTTGAGACTGCGTAAAGGTCATTCACAGGGACGGAAAGCTCCTGCATCAAGGCGACCGCCGCGCGGTTGTATGCCTCGATCTCGCGGTTGTAGCGCATGAAGGTGGGGGTTGCCTTTTCCTCCATGACCGAGGTTGAGGTGGCAAAGACGATCCTTGCATTCGGGAATACGATCCCGAGCATCCTGTGGATGCGGCGGAGGAAGGAAACGTATACATCGATCGGTGTCAAAGGCTCGTCGCCGTGAAGCCGCAAAACGTCCCAAAGTCCGTTGTTCCAATGCACGACGTCGATGGAAGCGCCGTCTATCTCGTGCGCCCAGTTATAAAGTGCTCGCAACGTGTATTGCGCAAAGCGACAGTTCTCGTCGGGGGCGAGGACGTTTGCCTTGCCTTCCAGCATTTCGGCAACGTAGACACCGTAACCGGGACTGCCGGGCGCTCCGAAGCGGATGGAATCGCCGATCAGAAATACGTTTTTCATAGATATATGCTCCTTTTGTTAGTTGTGATTATCCGCCCATACGGTTTTCGGCTTGCTCAATAAAGGAATTTTGCTGCTCGGTCGTTAGATCGACAAAGTATGCGTTCCAGCCGCAGAGCCGCACTTGCAGTGTCTTGTATTTTTCGGGCTCGCGTTGCGCACGGCGAAGCTCCTCTGCATCAAAAACGTTGCCGTGCAGGGCAAAGCCGCCGCGCTTGAAATAGGTGATAAGGATCGCGTAGAAGGCGGAAAGTCCGTCGTCGCCGCGCACGGTAGACGGGTGAAGAACGACGTCCAGTACCGAGCCGTTCGGAAATTCGGTATAGTCGATCTCGGTCACCGAGCGGATAAGCGCGGTCACGCCGTTTTTGTCCATTGCGACGGAGGCACAGAGGTTTTTCGAAAGCTCCTCGCCGTCATAGCGTCCGTCGGGTGTTGCCATCGTGCGTTCGCCGTAGAAGAAGCAACGGTCGATCGAGTAGAGCGCCGCCTTGAAGACACCGCCGCGACCGTTTTTTCTGCCGTTGATCAGTGTGGCGACATAGTGCGCAAGCTCTTGCGCCAATGCGTCGGCAACGCGGTTTGCGTTTCCGTATTTTTCGGGGAGTCTGCGTGCCGCCGTGCGCAATTCCTCATGCCCCTGCCAATTTTGCTTCAAAATATCCGCAAGCGCGGCAAGCGTGACACGCTTTTCCTCGAATACCAGACGCTTTACGGCACAAACGGCATCGGTCAGCGTGGCGATGCCCGCGAAATTAATCGAGGAATGGTTGTAGGTCGCACCGCCTTCATATACGTCAAGACCGCGCAGAACGCTGTCCTCGTACTGGCAGGACAAAAGCGGATCGGGGTTGATGTCGGGGTAATGACCTTCGATTGCGGAGACAAAGCTGACGATGCGATCGACCATGAAAGCGATCTCCGCCTTGATTGCCGACAAAAATTCGGGAAAGCTTTCGGGCAACGGTGCGCCCACACCGATCCTTTTGCCGCTTTTACGGTCGCAGCCGCCTGTCATGACAAGCTCGACTGCCTTCGCAAGATTCACGGAAGCGTTTCCCGTGCATCCGATCTCCTTGCCCCATATGGCAGGCTCGTAGCAACCGATCGGAACAAAATCCCGCGCATCCTCCTCGGTGGCACCGACCTTTTTCATCGCCTCGATGCCCACGCTATCGTTGATGAACACAAAGCTTGAATTGCCGCCGCGGATGCAGGAGAGCACCAGCATAACGAAGTCGCGCGGCGTTTTGTCGGAGACGCGCACGTGGATCTTCGGGCTATGGATGTCAAGCTCGTTATAGGTCTTGACGATCAGATAGGACATTTCGTTCGTAACCTCGCTTCCGTCGCGGTCAATGCCGCCGATACAGAAGGGAAGGTCAAAGGGCACCTTTGCTGTCCAGAATTTGTGAAGGAAGAAGCGGAGCATTTCCGTGATCTCTTCGTGTGTATAGCGTCCGTCGGCAATATCGCGTGCGTAGAAGGGGTAGAGCAAAAGGTCAAGGCACCCAAGCGTGCGGACGCGCGTTCCGCCTACGTATTCGTGGAAGAAAAAGTACAGAATGATCAGCTGCATTGCCTCGTAAGAGGTTTGCGGTGCGCGCTCAGCGATCGCGTAAAGCACCGCCGCATTGTCGGCGTTGTACGGCTTTACGGCATCGGCAAGGCGGCGGGCAAGTGTCATCAGGGCGACAAGCACGGTCTTCGTCGATTCGTAAAAATCTTTTTGCCGTGCGGTAAGTCCATCGCGTGCCGCCGCTTCCTCGACACGCTTGATAAGTCCCGGAAGACCGACCGAAAGCATAAGGCGCGTGTTGGGCGAGGTGTGACCGTAATCGGCATCGCATCGGAAGGCACCGTATACGTTAAAGGCATCGTTCATTTCCATATATGCGGGCGAAAGATGGGCTTCCTTTACGGCATGCTCCCAATGCCAACGCAGATCGGCAATAAAGTGACCGCCGTATAGCTTATCCTGAAACATATCGTCCCGATCGACGGCGATCTGCGCACGGGATGCCAGCAAAAGAAGAATGTTGGCTTTCAAGCGATCCTTTTGCGGTATTTTTTCGCACAGAGCGGAAATTTCCGAAGAAAGCTCCTCGTGCGACATGCCGCTTTCTTCGATCCAAGCAGTCTTTTCGAACTGTGCCGCAATGCGCGGTCTTGCCGTTTCAAAATCAATCATCGGTGCGACTCCCTCCGTTTTTTGTTTACGGCTACAGTATAGCATGGCGTAAGAAAAGTCGCAATGCTTTATTCGATACACTTGACTTTTTCGATACAATTTGTTATAATGCCTTGGGGGTGATAGTGCTGAAAATCACAGAAAACAGGATTATCGTATCCGAGGTGGTTCTGGCAGTTCTTGTACGCCGCGGAACACGTGTTCATAAAAATCGGGTGGCGCACGGGATTGCTTACAACGAAAACGGTGACACGACCTATCGTTTTGAAACGGGTGAGGAGCTGATCTGCCATGCAGGCGAATGTATTTATCTGCCGAAGGGTGCAAGCTACGTCGTTGCGAATGGCAACGTTCCGCAAAAGTGTGTGCATGCCATCAATTTTCAGTTGGTCAGCGACGGCGAAGAATATCGCCCTGCCGTGTTTCGCGTGCGCGGCAAGGAAGCCGTGATCTCGGCATATTCACGCGCGGAAAAGGCATGGTTGAAGAAGCAAGGCGGTTATCATGAGGAGTGTCTTTCGGCACTGTACGCGATTCTGGCACAGATCAAAGGCGAGGCGGGTGTTTACGTACCGCAGGAAAGACTCATGAAACGGCTCGCTCCCGCGCTTTCGTATATTGAAGGGCATTTCTTTGAGGAAGATATGCACGCACCGATGCTGGCGCGGCTTTGCGGCATGAGCGAGGCGTACTTCCGCCGCTTGTTCCGAAAGGCGTTTTCCACTTCTCCCGTTTCCTATATCCGCGACAGGCGCATCGCCTACGCAAAGGAGCTTTTGCGTGTGGGTGAGCATTCGGTCGGTGAGGTTGCCGTTCTGTCCGGCTTTGGGGATGCCGCCTATTTCAGCCGTGAATTCAAAAAGGCGGTGGGCGTTGCGCCGCGCGACTTTTTTGGTTGACGGCGGCATGACCGACGACAATGGCAAAGAAAAAAAGCGGACACTGTTCGCGTAATGTCCTTGGATCATTATGCTGCAGCTGTCCGCTTTTTCTTTATTTTTCGATGTTTGGTGTGAATGTGATCTCGGTGTGACCGCGACGAAGATATTCCTGCTTGAAGGCGTCGACATGCGCTCCCGAGGATTTATTGAAGGTGTATTCAGGGTAATCAAATGCAGGGAGTGCGATGTAGGTTTCGTATTTACCGTCGATTTTCTCCAGCATGCGGTAGCTCCACGGGTTGCTTTGGAAGGATGCTTGCATTCTGTAGTCGGCAACGGCAAAATAGCCGCAGATGAATTCCCACTTTCCCGATAGGCTTTTTTGCGGTGCGTATGCCGTTTCCATGTGCAGATGACCGTAAAAGGTGCAGACGACGTTCGGCGTATTACGGATCTCCTCGGAAAGGTAGTCGCGTTCCTTGCCGGTCGCACGCTCGCCGAGCACCTTAAGGGCAGAGGTCAGCGAGACGGTCGTGTGCGTGGCAATATACACCTCTTCGTAGTCTTCGGTTGCCTGCATCATGCTTTCAACAGTGTATTTGTCCGCAAGAGTAAGCTCCCAGGAGAAGCCGCTTGCGTTAACTGCATAGCCGCGCTTCTCGGCATCAAAGCTATCGTAAACCTGAAACGCGGTTTTGTCGTTCAGCTGAAACACGTAGTTTTTGCCGTAGCCCTTTTCATATCCTGCATAGGCAGGATCATCCGGTGCGACTGTCTTTGTCGTAAGCTTCAGCTCGTTGCCTGTAAGCTCATAGCTCGGAACGAGCAGATTGCCGTTTTTGTCCTCATCGTAGAAGCGGTCGCCGTAAACGTAGCCGTCGAGCTGATTGAGTCCGAAGCCCATTTCAAAGATGCTGTGCGTGTAGCAGTCGTGATTGCCGTGCGCAAAGATCACGCGGATACCGTCATCGTAAAAGGGCTGCATCAGCTCTATAAAGGAGAGAATACGGAGAAGTCCGCGCGGATCGTTGTCGGTTCCCGAAGCGCCGGCTTCGTGATGGACACCGTCATAGCGCGAGACGTATTCAACGCCGTCGTAGGTAAAGGGCTGCCAGCTTTTGAAAACACCTGCCGCGTATCCTTCGCCTTCTGTGTCCTTGAAATCCACGCGGTTGCCCTTTTCGTCGGTTTTGTAGCTGTAGGATCTGCCGACCTCTTTTGCAAAGTTGTTGACAACGTCGCCCGTGATCACAACGAGATCGATCTTTCCGTGCTCCTCCTGCTCGCGGAGAATGCTGTGTACCGCAAACATAGTACGCGCGGCGGAATTCATCCCGAACAGATCGGCAGCGAGAAAGTCGTCATCCCAGTCGTAAAGGTGATTGTCGCTCATGAATGCCACGCGGTAGTCGTTTGTCGGTATTTCCGATGCGCCGACGTCGGACGAGGAGCCGACGGACTCGCTTTCTTCGCTCTTTTTTGAGGAAGAGGACGAAGAGGCGGCGCAGCATCCTGTGAGAAGTCCGGAGGTGAGGACGAATAGCAAAAGCTTCAGAAATTTCATTTTCATAGTCCGTTTTCTGCCGCGTGAAGCGGTAGCCTTTCGATGAATGGGAGTTCCCCTATTCTGTAATTATATCATAATTTGCGGTGTAGACAAGAGGTTTTTTCACAATAAAGGTGCATTTTTTCATAAAATATTTTTCAATAGTTCAAAAAATAGAAAAATATTCGCTTTTTTTGTTGTTTTTTTCTTTTCCTTGTGATAAGATGAACACAGCAATATGACAAAGGGAGAAAAAAGGATGATCGTAAAGGATTATATCAAAAGGTTTGAGAAAATGGGTTTTGGATTGTTTGTGCATTTTGGCGCATACAGTCTGCTGGGACGCGGCGAGTGGGCAAAGCATTTCACCAATATGCCGTGGGATGAGTACATGACCTATGTTGTTAACTTCAATCCGAAATCGGATTGGGCACAGGAGCTTGTTGCTGCAGCAAAATCGGCAGGAGCGCGCTACATCACGCTGACAACGCGCCACCACGACGGTTTTTCTTTGTACGATACCTGCGGTCTCACCGACTACGATACGGTACATACCTGCGGACGTGACCTTGTACGCGAATTCGTGGATGCTTGCCGCGAGGAAGGAATCGTTCCGTTTTTCTATCACACGTTGCTTGATTGGCACGAGGAAAGCTATCAGAAGGATTTCAAGCAGTACCTTGTGTATCTTCGCAAGAGCGTAGAGATCCTTTGCAAAAATTACGGTGAGATCGGCGGTCTTTGGTTCGACGGACAGTGGAACAAGCCGCATGACGATTGGGAAGAGGATGCGCTTTATTCTATGATCCGCTCCTATCAGCCGAATGCGATGATCATTAACAACACGGGACTTTCGGCACAGGGTGCGCTCGGACATATCGAGCTTGACAGCGTGACCTTTGAACGCGGATTGCCGAAGCCGATCAATCTTGCCGAGTCTCCGAAGTATATCGCAAGCGAAATGTGTCAGATCTTCGGCAGCCACTGGGGATTTGCTGCCAACGACTTTAATTACAAGGGTGTCTCTACGCTGATCCGCGATCTCGCTGTATGCCGCCGTTACGGATCCAACTATCTCCTTAACGTCGGACCGCGCGGTGACGGCAGCCTTCGCCCGATCGATACGGCGATGCTGGGGCTTCTCGGTGAATGGGTGTATATGCATGAGGAAATGCTGGACGCGCTTCCCGCAGGCATTCCGATCGAGAACCACGACACCGACTATCTTCTTCAGAAGAACGGATGCTACTATCTCGTGTGCACGACGCTCGCCATGCGCGGCGATCCCAACGTAGCACTCGCGGTTTCCGCGAATCACGCGCGCCGCTTTACCACCGATCGGCGTGTTGCGCGTGTGACATGGCTGGATAACAAAGAAGAGCTTTCCTTTACGCAGGACGGAAACAGTGTGACGGTTACGGCAGAGCCGTTCAGCTATGGCACCGATCTTGTGATCCGTGTGGCGAAGATCGAGCTGGAATAAAGTAAACGAAAGGTTACATTTTCCTAAAAAACAGCGAGAGGCAAGGATGGTTGCCTCTCGCTGTTTTATCTTTCGTATTCATACACAAACGGAGCGTCGGTGTACGGTTCGTGGATCAGAAGTCGTTCGGTTTTTGCGGTACGGATATATTTGCCCATGTCTTCGCCTGTCAGCGCGTCGTCGAGATATATGCCGCATTTCGGACGGTAATTGTCCTTGTGAAAGTCACCGCCGACCGTGAGTGCAAGATGCTCGCGCTTGGCGATGGGGATCAATGTTTCTTGGCAAGAATGGTGATAGTTCGGGTGACAGCTGATCTCGATCCCGTGCATATAGCGCAGATCGAGCAGATGTCCGCCGTTGCGGAGCGGATGCGCCTGCACGACGGCTCCGCCGACCGCATCGACCTTAAAAAACAACTCCTCTTGCGACCATAAATACAGCGTAGGATGCGCAAGGACGAAATCGGTCGGAATGCCGTATACGAGGACGTGCGCGCCACCGTGCACCTTCATCGTGATCTCAATGCCAAAGAAAACGCGGCAGCCATGCGAAAGACCGATACTGCGCGTGTGCTCGTATTCACGCACGTAACGCGTTGCAAATTCGTAGGCATCGCCGTTGCCTGTTACGTATGCCTCCTGATAGTGGTTTGTGAGGATGACACCGTCAAGCCCTATCGCTCGCGCTTCCTTGACCATTTCTTCCGCATCGCATTTGCAACAGGTACTGATGCCCGAGGTGTGAGCGTGCATATCGATCAACATAATGAAACCTCTTATTCGCATCACTTTCGTATTACTGTGAGTTTATTGTAACATACGGTCGCGGAAAAGTCAAGATCAGAATAAAAGCATTTCACATTCGGATCGCCCCGAAAGCTTGCGTTCTCCTTTGCAGTTACCGTGTGAATACCGTGTCGAGCGGACGCCAGATCTCGCGTGTGTCGGTCCAGGGATCGAAATGCGTGCGCATCAGCTCCTGCCAGGTATCGAGCGGTGTGTTTTTCGTCGTGAGTGCGCCCACGGTGTTTTCGGTGTCCTTTTCTTCGGGTGTCTCCATATAGAAGTAAATGTAGTTGTCAAAAAGACCGATAATGCCGTATTTGTCACCGTCGGCAGGGTATTCCTCCTGATACTGCTGGTGATAGAAAATATAGCTTCCGATCTTGTCGCGGCACAGACGGTTCAGGCGGACGGCGGGCGTTTTTTTGCCCGTGCGACACCAATGCTTGTCCGAAAGCGGCTTCGAGTAGTGAAAAATGTCCGGCATCGGATACCATTCTCTGCCGTCGGGGAAGGGACGCGTTTCCCCGGATACCACGTCGGCGGGCGAAACGTTTTTCTCCGCGGATTCGTAATAGAGAAAGAGAATGTCGTTGAAGCGTGAAAGCGTTACGGTAGAAATGCGCGGATCCTGCGCATCGGTATACACAGTGTCGTCAGCCGCATAGGCGGCGAACATATAGCGGTAGATCATCATATCTCTCCTTTTCAGAAGAGGGAACGGCTTCATCGGAAGCCGTTCCCTTTACGTTTTGAAAATCAGACCTGTTCGAGAACGACACCGCCGACAAGACGGCGCGCTTCGATCAGAGCTTCTGCGCGGATCGTATATTCTGCGGGGTAGAGAAGGACCTCGGATGCCGCCTTGACCGAATCAAGGTCACGGGATGCGAGGATCAGGTTCTTCGCGGTCTTTGCCTTTGCCTTTTCCTCATCGCTGCCTTCCTTCATGAGCTTCTCTGCCTTGTCGAGAACGAGATCCTGCTGAATGGTAAGGATCTTCAGCATGGTTTCGATCGACGAGGTGGAAAGACGGCTTCTGTCAACACCGCCGACGAGCATTTCTGCCTTCAGAAGGTTGTCGAAGCAGTAACGGTAGTTGAACGGATAGATGATGTGGGGCGCGTGGGGAAGCGTAGGCGGCCACTGACCGTCGGAGTTGTAGGAGTTGGTAAGGTGGAACCAGATGCGTTCGATCGTTTCCTTATCAAGCTCATTCTCCTTCTCGTGGAGCTTCTCGCGAACGAGATCCTGCCAGGGACGAAGGATGCTTGCCATAGGCGTACCTGCCCAGGTCGAGGCGCGTGCGCCGTGCCATGCGGCATCGTCGTCAACGGCGAGAACATCGTCGAGAGGCTCGATCGTGTTGCACGCCTCGTCGTAGGTGATGAATTCGCCGCAGGTGTTCTGTACTTCGGTTACAAGGCGGATCAGCTTTGCCTTGGATTCGGGGGTGATCTCGAATACGTTGTCGGGCTTGTTCTGGTACTTCAGACGGAACCAGCCGTTCGTGCCGATGTACTCTGCGTCGTCGGCAAAGATGATGAGTGCGCCTTCCTTCTCACCGGGCTTCTGCTCGGAGTATTTCTTGATGAGGCCCATGTACTTCTCGAAGGTGTAGCCTTCCATGCCCATGAAGTAACGAACGCCAAACTGTGCGATACGGTCGGTACGCAGGAACATGCGGAGCTTGCCGTCCTCGACACCCTGAATCTTGCTGAAGGGGCGGTGAATGGCACGCTCGGAGCCTTCAAGGTCGTACTTGAAGTCGAAGGAATAGAAGGACGGATCGTCCGAGTATTCCTTCTCGTAGATTTCGGGACGGCAGGGCTTGCCGCTTGCATCCTTCGAGCGGCTGTATGCCTCGAAGTCGCCGATCAGGTTCTTAACGCCGTTGTTGATCGCCTGGTAGGGAACGTAGCTTCTCCAGCCGCATTCGGGGTTCCAGAGGCTCTTCGGCTTGAATCCGAGATATTTTTCGAAGACGTCCATAGCGAATTTAATCGACCACGTGCCATCCTCCTCGGGGAAGTTCGGAAGCATGGGGTGCGCGTAGGGGCTGCCCATGAACTCGCAGGCGCCGCGCGCGATGGCTGCCTTCAGCTTTTCAAGAACGTCGGGAGTGAGCTTTGCGATCTGCTCGATGGTGTAGCCCGATGCCTCGAAAACAAATTTGGTTTCGGGGAAGTTTTCTGCCATCGTATCGAACAGCATTTCGTAGCTGTTGCGGATGACAAACTCGTATTTGTCGGGATCAAGGTACGCGTAGTTGAGGTTTGCGTGGAATATCATTACGTACTTCATTTTGCGGTCTCCTTTTATTTTCCGTCACGTATCGTGCGGATTGTACAATTTTATTGTAGTATTTTTTGTGCAAAATGTAAATAGACTTTTGTTGTTTTTATATGGTAAAATGTTATGTAAGAGAACGAGGTCGGAGGAATATGATGTGAACGGTACAAAGCGAGAAAATCTGCATACATGGGTGAAGCCCGAAAACGGACTTCCGCTCGGCATTTATCAGTATGGCTACGAGACATGCTCGCCGAGCCATCACTTCGGGCCCGCGGTGCGGGATCACTTTCTTTTGCACTTTGTAAAGGACGGGCGCGGGGTATTTTCGACCGAAAACCGATCCTACCCCCTGACGGGCGGCACCGGCTTTCTCATTTTTCCCGAAAGCGTGACCGCCTACCGCGCCGACAAGCAAAAGCCGTGGTCTTACCATTGGATCGGCTTTATGGGTGCGGGCGCGGGACAGCTTCTTCTGGCGCTCGGACTGTCGAAGGCATCGCCTGTCTTTTCCTTTTCGTCGGATGCGCGGATCGAGTCGATCTTTTCGGACATCGAAAACACACGCGATCTTGACGGTATTCCCGCCCAGCTTTCGCTGGTTTCGTCGCTGTATGCACTCCTGTCCGAGATCCGTCCTGCCGATCCCAAGGCAAAAAGCGCTTACCGTCTTTTCAACACGGGCAAGGACTACGTGGAATCGGCGGTTTTGCATATGCGGCAATGCTATGCGTCGCACCTGACGGTGGGCGGTATTGCGGAGCAGATGGGGCTTGAGCGCACCTATTTTTCCTCGGTGTTTAAAAAGCATACGGGATATACGCCAAAGGAATATCTTACTGCGTTGCGCCTTGAAAAGGCAAAGGAGCTGCTTCTCCCGGGGCGGCTTTCGATTGCCGACGTGGCACGCACGGTCGGGTATGAGGATCCGCTTCTGTTTTCACGTATTTTTTCTGCCGTTGTCGGCTGCTCACCGCGCGCTTACCGCTTGGCAAAACAGAAGAAAAGGCAAGATTGAACAAAAACATTAAAGACAGATGAGTCTATAAATATACGTTAAATTGATACACGAAAGGTTTTGAAAATACATAAATAAAGGTCAAAGCCGTCATGAGCTTATCAGAAAAAACAAAAAATGTTAATTCTGCACAAATTTTATCCATGTATTTATGCAACCCTACAAATCGAAGAAAAATCCCTTGACATTCGGCTCCATGCTTGCTATAATAATATTACCAAAAGGGAGTAGTTCATTGCCCCCGGCAATGTGCCGCGCCGTCAAGACAGTATCTGTGATACTCGGTGCGTGTAAAATCGAAAGATGATAACGAGACTTTTCACGTACCGGTGCGTGGAAAGTCTTTTTTCTTTCGATGGCGTTGCGAACGAGCAGCTTTCTTTTGGGCGGGGACTGTACTTTATATTGATTTAAGGAGGAAACATCATGAACCCTATTTTAGCTATTATTCTTGCGGTGATCGCGCTGATCCTCTTGTTTGGCATCGGCGGCTATCTTAAAGCACCGCCCGATACGGCGTACATCATTTCGGGTCTCGGCAAGAAAAGGATCCTGATCGGTAAAGCCGGTTGGCGTTTTCTGTTCTTTGAGCGTGTTGATAAGCTTTCTCTCAGCGTGATGCAGGTCGATGTCAAGACCACGGAGGCTGTACCGACGAACGAATTCATCAACGTTTCGGTAGACGGTGTTGCCAATATCAAGATCTCATCCGATACAGAGCTTTTGAAGCGTGCCGCCGAGGCACTTCTCGGAAAGACGCGGCAGGAGCTGGTTGCGCTCGTCACGCAGGTGCTCGAAGGCAACATGCGTGAGATCGTTGGCTCGGTGGGATTGAAGGAAATGGTGCAGGACCGTCAGGGTGTTGCCAAAAAGATCACCGAAAACGTTGTGCCGGATATGGAAAAGCTGGGTATTGAGGTTGTAAACTTCAATATTCAGAACTTTAAGGACGGCGCGGGTACCATTGAAAATATGGGTATCGACAACGTCGAGCAGATCCGTAAAAATGCGCAGATCGCTAAGGCGAATGCGCAAAGAGATATTGCGATCGCAACCTCGAACGCACAGCAGGAGGCAAATGCCGTCAAGGTCGAGGCAGAAAAAAAGATCGCGGAGCAGGATGCCGCGCTCGCCGTTCAGCAGGCAGATATGAAGGTGCTTGCCGACACGAAAAAGGCAGAGGCGGATGCTGCATATTCGATCCAACAGGAAAATCAGCGTAAGATCATTGAGATTGCAAAAACCAACGCCGATATTGCACGCCGTGAAAAGGAAGCCGAGCTCGCCGAGAAGGAGATCGCCATCAAAGAGCGTGAATTGGATGCCGAGATCAAGAAGCAGGCAGACGCGATGAAGTATCGCTCCGAGAAGGAAGCTGAGGCGGATCTGATCAAGCGTCAGAAGGAAGCCGATGCACGCAAGTACGAGGTTGTTCGCGCCGCCGAAGCCAAAAAGGCAGAGGCAGAGGCACTCCGTTACGCCATGGAGCAGGAGGCAGAGGGTATTCGTGCAAAGGGTCTTGCCGAAGCCGAGGCGATCGAAAAGAAGGCGGAGGCACAGAAGAAGATGGGTGAGGCTTCTGTTCTCGAAATGTACCTCGACGCTCTCCCCGAGGTTGTCAAGAACGCCGCCATTCCTCTTGCCAAGACCGACAAGATCGTTATGTACGGCGACGGCAACTCCACAAAGCTTGTGCGCGATGTGATGCAAAGCACCGATCAGGTCATGGAAGGTGTGAAACAGACCACGGGTATCGATCTTACAAGCCTGCTTGCAGGCTTCGTCGGTGGTAAGATGGCAGCACAGGCACCTGCCGCAGTCTCTCCTGCGGACGCTGAAAGAACCGACAACACGCTCTCTCCCGACGGTAACGTGTCGGAATAAAACGATCTCTCTCATCTCTACCTAAAAAAAGGGACACCGCGGATCACTCCGCGGTGTTTTCTGTTGCTTCTATGGGTGCGAGCGGGTCTGATTCTCTTCGGCTATAGCTTTTGTATTCGTGCGGTGTCATACCGAGGATCGATTTGAAGTTACGGTTAAAGCTTCGGAGCGAGCCGAAGCCGCAGGCATACGCCGTTTCGAGGATGCTTTTTTCGCTGTTGCGCAAAAGGTAGCACGCCTCGGTCACACGGTAACGGATGACGTAGTCGGTGAAGGCGATCCCCGTACAGGCGCGAAAATGGCGCGAGAGATAGACGTAGTGACAGAAGGTTTCGCGCGCAAGGGCGTCGAGCGAGCAGTCCTTGTCAAAGTTGTGCGCCACAAAGTCAAAGATGCGCAGAAGCAGCGAGTCCTTGTCCTTTGTGCGCTCAACGTAGGTTGCGCACCTGTCAAATTCGCCGCAGATGGCGTACAAAAGCCCCTTCAAAACGAAAAACGGTGTGTTTTCCGATGCTTCCGCGAGGCGGCGGATGTACAGGGTTTCCTTGGGGTAGAGATTGCTTTCGGGAACCGAGGATTGATAGGCGAGGCTGTACGCACGAACGAGCTTCGGGGAGAAGATGCAGAGAAAGTGACGACTGTGTGTGTGTGTTTCAAGCGCGTGTACCTGATTTGGAAAAACGAGGACGGCATCGCCTGCCGTGAGGTGGTAGGAATGGCGGTCGATCGTCACTTCCATTTCTCCTTCGGTGACGGTGATCAGCTCGAAATCGTCATGCAGATGTGTGGGGAAGGAAAAATCAATGCCAACCTCGAATTTGATACCGTCTGCGTTCAGCGAGTGCATAACCTGATAAAACATAAAAACACCTCTGCATTAGGTTAAATTTTGTCTATTGATTGTAGCACAAACGGCGAGAAATGTCAAGTGATTTCGGTTAAAATATAGGTAGAATGCCAATTATAACGGAAAGCGAGTCAAGGACGATGGATATGAAGTACACGGTTTCGTGTTGTTCGAAGGATGGAGACTGCCGATACAGGGAAGGGCGTGTCGACTTTACGGCAAACGCCGACAATGCCAATGTCTACTTTTCGGTAGAGTTTGATTTTCCCGAATGGGAGGATGATGCTTACATCATGATGCCTGCCTTTGCCTATAACGGCAATCGCATGAAGCGTGTCAAACGCTCCTATGCCCCGATGTACATGCCGTGGGAGCGCGGAGAGGGCGTGCCGCCCGTGATCATTGACGTTCCTGCATTGAACCCCGACGGAAGCGGCGAAATGCAGGCGCTTGCGGGCGATATGGCGGTGCCGTGCGTCGGTATTTTCTATCGTCGGAAGAGACAGGCGATCTTTATCTATACCGAGCAGGAGCTTGGCGGTCACGATATCGGATTTTGCGTTGCGGCAGGAAAGGTCGTACTGGGTTACCCTGCTTATCGTACCGAGTTTTACCGTTATTTCGTACCCAGTGAGCGGCGCACCGACAAGGGTGCCGCGGTGAAGGCGGGCGAAACGCTTTCCTCGCGGATCGACGTTCATTGCTTCGACTGTCCCGATATGGAGAGCTTCTACAGGCACTTCTTTGAAACGCGCGATCTGCTTCTCAAAAACGAGCGTATGCCCAACATGTATACGCAGGAGAACTGGGACATCATGGAGCGGCATTTCAACCGTGACCGCTATAACGAGACCTACGGCTTCTACGGTGATAGTGCCACCATGTTTGCCCCCGGATGGTGCGGTACGGGTATGCTCTCTCCCTTCCTGCAAAAGGGAAGTCCCGAAACCGTAAAGCGCACGTTATCCACCTTGGATTTTCTTTGTGCACATCAGGCAAAAAGCGGCTTCTTTTACAGGATGCGCGTGTCTTCCGGTCTCGAGCGCGTTTATCCCGGAAGCTCGTACGAGGATGCGCCGCATTTTCATACGATCCGCCGAAGCGGCGACGTGCTCTACTATTTCTTCCGCCATTTTGCCTTGACAGAGCCGAAACAGACCTACGTTGAGGCGGCACGCAGGTGTGCCGATGCCTTTGTAAAGCTGTATAAGACCTACGGCACCTTCGGTCAGTTTGTTGATATCGAAACGGGAGAAATGAAGTGCTTTGGCACGACATCGGGTGCGATCGTTCCCGGCGCGCTCTGTGCGGCATACCGCTTCTTTGGCAACAAGGAATATCTGGAGATTGCAAAAAAGGCGGGTAGCATGTACTATGAAAAGTTCCTCAAGGCAGGGCTTTCCTACGGCGGTCCCGGAGACGCGCTCTCGGCTCCCGACAGCGAGAGCATCTTTGCCTTCGTTGAAAGCTATATGGCACTGTACGAGGAAACGAAGGACGAACAGTGGATCGCCAAGGCACGGCACGCCTTGCATATGGCATCCTCGTGGGTAATGCCGTACGCCTACCGCTTCCCCGACGGATCGGATTTCGATAAGCTCCAGATCAATACCGTCGGCAGTGTCTTTGCCAACGTGCAAAATAAGCATTCCGCGCCCGGCATCTGTACGCATTCGGGGCTCGGCGTATACCGCCTCTACGAGCAGACGGGCGACGTGGCTTATCTTGCGCTCCTTAAGGATATCGCTTCCTTTATTCCGCAATGTATGTCGCGCGAGGACAGACCGATTCCCGGACGTACCTCTGCGGGTAAGTATGAGGATATGCCTGCGGGCTATATCTGCGAGCGCGTGAACACGAGTGACTGGGAGGGACGGCAGAACGTGGGTACCGTTTTTTACGGAAGCTGCTGGTGCGAGATCTCCTTCCTTCTTACCTTCACGGAGCTGATCGTTGGCGAAGGACTCGATTGGTGACGTATGTGGGGTACGCTAAAAGATGCTGCGATACTATGAAAAGTACAAATTGTTCATATTGGAGGTTATAATGAAACACAGAATTTTATCGTCATTGCTTGTTCTTTCTCTTTTCTTGGGCGCAACGATCTGTCTCTCGTCCTGCGGCGACGGCAGCAAAGAATCGGAGGGGTTAAGCCAGAGCGAGAGCATGCCCGACGACGAAAAAAACTGGTATGACCGTCTCAACTTCAAAAAGACACTCACGGTCAGCCAGTCGGTCAACGTGTGGGACAGTGTGAATTCGATCCCCAACGCGGAAAGGTATACGCGCGGACCCGAGGAGATCGGCTCGGATGAGGTCTTGAATATGTGCTACACCCGCAATCGCGAGGTCTCGTCGGCACTCGGGCTTACGATCAAATATACCGAAACCAACTACCGCTATAACCAGATTCTGCCCTATCTCGATCAGCTCGCCGTTATGGCGGTTTCTCCCGTCGATCTTGTCATCAACGACTGGATCGTTGTGAAAAACGCTATGCTGAAGGGACATTTTTACAACCTGAAGGATCAGACAGAGCAGAATTACTTCAACTTTGAGCATGATTCGTGGTACAACGATTTCATGGACGGTCTTACCTATGACAACTCACGCTATTATGCGATGGCGGGTGACTATTTCTTTGACGTCATCCGTTCGGGACACTGTCTTTACGTCAACACCGAGGTCTTCGAGATTCAGCTTTCTGATTATTACGACAACATCAAGGAATTTTACACGATGATCTCCGAGGGTGAGGCATGGACCTACGACCACTTCTCCGATCTGATCGCGGCGGGCTGGAAATCAACGTCCGGCTCTGCGTACGCCAATCCCGACGATGAATACGTAGGCTTGTGGATCGGCTCCGAGTACCCCTTTACGATGGGGGCTGCCGTACAGCTTTACGAGAAGACCGATACAGGCTATGCACTCGTGGAAAACATCGCTGAGCTTTCAAGCTGGGCGCAGGAGGTCTGCGAGCTCTGGAATGGAGACGGTGTATATTGCGCTACGAGCAGCGACGATGGTCGCGGACGCTTTGTGGAAGGCGGCATTCTGTTTTCGGCAGGCTTTTGGCTCGGTGACCTTGAATACCCGACCTATTACGCAATGGAGAAGAAGGCTCCCATCGTGTATCCGAAGTGGAGTGAGGCTGTCTCGAATTACACGACGTGGGTACACGACTCTGCCGAGATCGGATATATTATGAAGAACACCGATGACTTCACGCCGACCTCTGCTTACTGTCAGTTGCTCAGCGAAAAGAGCGTTGCCGCGATGCATTCTTACTATGAGTATGCTCTGAAGTATAAGAACAATACCGACCCCGAGGCGCTCGGTATGATCGACCTCATCCGCAATAGCATCATGTCGCCCTTCTCGCTTTATATGACGGGCGGTGCGCAGCTTTTGAGCTATAAGAGCTATATCGTCAACAACAATCCCGCTGCGATCGCAACGCAGTATCAGTCGAAGCGTCCCGACTACGTGAAGGCGATGAACAGCGCAATCGAAAAGTTTAACGCGCTTGAGGATTAAACAAGCGACAAAGGGATTGATTTTTAAACCGGCTTATGTTATAATGATAGCCGAGGAAACCCATAACGGCTTTCCTCGGCTATCAAAATGCTTGGGAGAAATACGGATGGAGCTTTTACGCTATAAAGAGATTGACTACGCGGTCGAATATCCGCGTGATTTTTCGGAGGAGGGCAGCTATCCGCTCGTGATCTATCTGCACGGTGCGGGCGGCAGAGGCAGAAACACCGCGCTTATTACGGGACATGGATTTTTTTCCGAAACGGAACCCTTTCTTCGGGATACTGTGCGCATTATGCCGCAGTGCTACGAGGACACGTGGTTCAGCATGTTTGAGCAATTGCAGGACTTCGTTTCGTCGGTGATCGCGCTTCCGTACGTCGACAAAACGCGCGTTTATCTTCTCGGTGCCAGCATGGGCGGCTACGGTACGTGGCAGCTTGCGATGTCGCGCCCCGAGTGGTTTGCCGCTATCTTGCCGATCTGCGGCGGCGGTATGTACTGGAATGCATCGCGTCTCACAAAAATGGGCGTATGGGCATTTCACGGCGACAGCGATCCTGTCGTCCTTTGCGCGGAGAGCCGTAAGATGGTCGATGCCGTCAACGCCTTTGGCGGAAACGCGCGCCTGACGGTATACGAGAACTGCGAGCATAACGCATGGACACCGACCTTCCGCGATCCTGCAGTTTGGGAATGGCTGCTCACGCAGAGAAACCAAAGCGCCACGGTCGCACGCTCCGCCTACGACGATCTTGCCAAATTCGGTTGATCCTACAAAATGTAAACTGAAGCTTACACCGCGCAGAGCAAAAAGCTCTGCGCGGTGTGTTTTTTTCTTATTTGCCGATGTTGTAAACGCTCTTCAGAAGCATGCGTTTTTGCAGCTCTTCGGCGGTAAGATCGGTTTTTGCCGTAACGGTATAGGGGGCTTTGTCGGTGAGGTCGAAGTAGTTGTCCGAGAGAACGACGTCAATGCCGTCGAAGTCAACGAACACGTCCTTTGCGAAGACGTCTGCCGTGAAGGTGAGGGCAACGCCGTCGACGGTCTCCTTCGCTTTTACTGTCAGTGTAGGCTTTTGCCATTCGAAATACTTTGGCTGCGTCATAAGCTCGGTTTGACGCTGAATGAGAACACCGTTTTCGTCGAAGAGATCGACGGTCACAAATTCGGTATACGGATGCGCCATAGAAGGCTTATAGGCGGCAACGTCTTCACACGAAAGCGCATCGAGCGATACCGATTTCGTTTCTTCGACGATCGCATCCCCCATATGATTCATAAGGCGGTAGCGGATACTGCCCGTAAAGGCATGCATCTGCTCGTTCGAAATATTGACCGTGAGCGTTCCGTTTTCGAGGAATAATCCCATAGCAATGGGGGCATAGAATTTACGTGCGGCGTAGTGAAGCGCCTTATAGCGACCGAAATAGTCGACGCTTGACCAGGATGCAACGGGCCAGCAATCGTTGAACTGCCAATAGATCGAGCCCATGCAGAAGCCGCGGTTACGGCGGAAATGTTCAACGCCGTATTTGATGGCACGTGCCTGCAAAAGCTGTGAGGCATAGACGAGGTCTTCCATATTTGACGGATATAGGTAGTCGTCGGCAAGGTAGGTGAGGATCTTGCGGTTGCCGTTTTTGCATTTCTGATGGTTTTCCATCATGCGCGAAAAGGGATTCATGTTTTCCTCGTCGCAGAAGGTACGGATGGTTTTCATCGACGGGAAGCTTTCAAAGCCGAATTCCGAGCAGAAGCGGAACTTGTGCTTTCTGTATTCGGTGAAGGGAATACCACCGTGCCAGACCTCCCAGTAGTGGGTGTCGCCCTTGTCGTAATCGTCGGTATCACAGAAGCCGCCGACCGTCGAGGGGCTTGCGGGCCAGTAGAAGGTTTCGGGCGCGTATTCCTCGGCAATATCGGCAAGGAGATGCTCGTAAAGCTCCATGTGGTCGAGGCGGTTGAGCTCGGTCTTGACGACGTCCCATGCATAGATTGCCGACTCGTTCTCGTTATTGCCGCAGAGAAGGGCGAGCGATGCGTGGTGACGGAGACGCTTTACGTTGTCGATGGCTTCGGCGCAGAATTCACGCTTGAAGTCCTTTCTGAGCCACACGTTCATGCAGGCAGACATGAAATCCTGCCAGACGAGAAGACCGAGACGGTCACAGCTATCGTAGAAGAAATCCTCGGGATAGTAGCCGCCGCCCCAGACGCGGATGCAGTTGAAATTGGCATCGCACGCCATGCGGAGCAGCTTGTCGGTGCTTTCGGCAGAGACACGCGAGGGGAAGCTGTCCTGCGGAATATAGTTTGCGCCCATGGCAAAGATTTTGATACCGTTTACCACGAAAGCAAATTCGTAACCGTTAGCCGGACCTGTGGAAACGGTAATCGTGCGGAGACCGATCGTTTTCGTCAGGGTATCGATGACTTTTCCGTCCTTTTCCAGCGTAAAGATCACGTCGTACAGATTTTGCTCACCGTAGCCGCGCGGCCACCAGAGCTTGGGATCTTCGATCGTGATGCTGTCGGTGATCAGAACCTTCTCGCCGTTGATCTCCGCATAAAGCATACCGCCGTCCTTCCCGTACCTTGTCGTTGCGTTGAAGCGGAGACGGACACTGCCTTTTTTGTGTGTCTGACGGATCTCTGCGTCCTCAATGCGGTCATAATTGTAGGAGGAAAGCGTGATATCGCGGAAAATACCCATATCGGGGAATGTGGGTCCCCAGTCCCAGCCCGACATATAGAGTGCTTTGCGAAGATGGGCGGCACCGGGGATCGTGTCGCCGTTCGTGAAGATGAAATGCTTGTCGTTCATCTGCTTGAAGTAGGGAAGCGGCGACGTGAAATCAAGCCGAAGCGTATTTTCTCCGAGGATGAGACGATCCTTCACCTCGTACGTATAGGTGCGGTGCATATTCATGACACTGTCAAGTCGCTTACCGTTCAGATAAATGTCGCAGATTGTGTCCAGACCGTAAAAGCAAAGCTCAACGTAGTCGTGCGACAGCATTTGCGCATTCACGGTGAAGACGGATGAAAAGCTTGCGTCTTCTTCGGAAAGTGCGGTCAGATCAAGCTCGTTCAGACCGTAGAAGGGATCGGGGATCAGACCGTTGTCATAGAGCGCGCGGTACATCGAGGTGGGCGCCGTACAAGGTACGTCCTTGAAGCTGCCGACCGACAGGGTGAAATCCTTTATCAGCATTACGAATTTTCCTCCATTTTTACGTGAATATTGCATTCAGATACGGATAATTACGTTCGTATCGTAACGTATATCGTGATCTGTCTATATTGTAACACAGACGGCAGAAAAACGGAAGGACAAATTCGTGGATATTATAGACTTATTTTGACCTTTTGCGATACAGAGAGGGTGCGCATCCGAATTTTTTCAGAAATTCGCGGTTGAATTGGCGGATGCAGGAAAAGCCGCAACTCTCGGCAATACGGTAGACCGGAAGATCTTCGGCATCGCATAAGAGCCGCGCGGCGTTGAGAAGGCGCACGTGATTCAGATATGCAACAAAGCTATAGCGTGTGTATTGCTTGAATTTGCGACAGAAATACCCCTGTGAATAGCCGCAAAGCTCGCTGATCTTTGATAATGTCAGCGTATCAAAGTAGTGCTTGTGCACGTATCCGACCGCGTAGGTAATGTCGGACGGGAGGGGCGTTGCGGTCAGCGAATTTGCGCGCATATACAGAATGAGGATGCGCTCGAGAAGGTTTTTCAGCGCCTCCTCCTTGTACGCGCCGCATCCCGCATATTCCTCGATCAGATGCATAAAGCAGTCGAAAAGCAGAGGATTTTTGCGCACAATTCCCGCATCCATCGTTGTGTAGGGGATAGGAGTCGACAATTCAAAATGTACTGTGACGGTACGGATATCCTCGCCTCCGTTTTCCCGATAGGCGTGACTGTCGAGAGGTGTAACAAACAGAATGTCACCCTTGCCGACCGTGTAGCTTTCGTTGTTCAGAATATAGGTACAGCTTCCGTGCGTCACGCATTCAAATTCATAAAAATCGTGACGGTGGGATTTGAATGCGGAAAAGCGGTTTTCGTTGACCGATATTCCCGAAAGGTGGTCAAAGTCGCTGAAAAAATACATGGTCGGCATGTCGTAGCTTGCCATACACGTTCGTTCTCCTTTCGCATTCCGTAAAACCGTATCACTCAAATTATAGCCGAAAACGCGGGATTTGTCAAGAGCGAACAGGACATCTGTTGACCTTTTGGCACTTCTGCTCTCGGAAGCGGCGATGAGCGAGAAAATATTGCTAAAAATAAAGAAAATTCTCACTTGCCGCAGAATTGACGAATGTGTTATAATGTTATCGGGTTGCGGTTTGCGCCGCATGTTATCCGATTGAAGAGGGAGAGAGATCATGAAAAATATCCGTTTTCTTTTGCCCATATTGCTATTAGGAGTGATAACGATGCTGTTTTCCTGTACACCTTACGAAAAAGACTCGGAAAAGCCGAGCGAAAGCCTTGATACGACCGTATACCGTACGGTAACCTATTACGTCAATATAGACGGCGAGCGCACGGTCGCGTATACCGAAGCGGTCCCCGACGGCGCGTGTGCTACTGCACCGACGGCTCTTGTTTTGCCACAGCTTGCTCCCGATCTTTCAATTTTTTCATGGGACAATGCGCCAAAAGGCCCCGTTACCGAAGACGTTTCCGTAACCGGCAGGATCACGTATACGCTCCCGATCTACGAGGAAACGGTGAATCCCGATTCCGGACGCGGCGAAAATGATATTCGTGTGGTCGTGATGAGCGACACGCACTATTTCTGGCCTGTCAACGAGGAAACCGGCGAAAGCTACTCGATCTGGGGCATTGTGAACACGGGACCTGCCGGCTTTACCTATGAAGAGCGAGCGCAGGCAATGGTGGATGCCGTGCTTGCCGAATGGGAGAGCGAGGAAGGCTTTGACGTGCTTGTGATCAACGGCGATCTTGCGAACAACGATCCGGTTTTTAAAAATCCGCTAAACTCCTATCCCGACGGTACGCCTGTTCTCGATAAAAACGGAAATTCTGTCAGCTTTGATTACATCAATACGCTTATGAGGTTTGCGGAGGATTATCTTTCACAGCTTTGGGAAGCGGGGATTCCCGTGTACGTTACCTACGGCGGTCACGATTACGTGGATGACGAAACCTGGTATGATATTTTCGGATGTGAAAAGAACGCGGTCCTCAAAATAGGAGATACGGCGTTCGTTTTGTGCGATACCTTTGACTATGAGGCGCACTCGCCCGGTGAGGATTATCAGTCACAGTCGGATCTGCACGCCGATTTCGTCGCGGGCGTTACGGCGTATCTTGAAAGCGATGCGATCACGGATGCCTATATCGTTGCGCACTATCTCATCGATCGACCCTATTTCAACCGCCTTACCGATCATCCGCGCATTACGGCAATGTTTACGGGACACACGCACGATACCGCCGTCGGCTTCTATCGCGGAAAGGCGATGCTTCAGACGGGACATTTCTACTTCGGCGGTTGCTTCAACACAAATAACGGTAACGGCATGAAATTCCCCGTCCCCCTGACAGAGGAAGAATTTGCCGTCAACGTTGCGGTGAACGGTATTGGTTACTACGAGCTAAAGGATCTTGTCAAAACGGCAGAAGGGTTGACCGTCAACGGGAAAGCCGTTTTGGTGGAAGGATCCCCCGCGTTTTTGCAGGTTGGTGACGAGACCTATTATCATTTTGGGCAGACAAGCGACGGAACGAAGGTATACAAGCTTCTTTCGGGTGATCGTTTTTACTGTACCGACAGCACGGGCGCACTTACGCGGCTGGACGGCTTTGGGTTCGCAGGTCTTGTGAATGACGTATCCCTACTATTCACGGATGTCGTGCTTGGTATGGAGATCGACGGGAGCGGCACAGAGTCGCTCGGCGTGTACGAGGAAAACGGTCGGCTTTACCGCATCTGCAAGGATGTATCCAATATGGAGCTGTACGCGGAAAAGGACGGCGTATTCTATGAGGTCGAGGCACTTTCGCTCGTGTTTACGCCTGCCTTTGAGTGCTTTGTGCTGAACAGCACGACAGCGACTGTGGGACAGTACGGGCGCGGATATCTTGGCGTTACGGGTAACCCATGGTCCTTCCGTGTCTATGAAACCGTGACGGCAGACGGTGTACGCAGCAGTGAGTCCTATATTGTCTATCCCGCAGAGGAGTACGCTGCCTCCACTATACAGGGAGCGACTTACGGTGCTTATCGCCAACCGTACCTCCGCATGCGCCCCTCGGATATTCCCGGGCTTTTTGATCGATCCTACTGGAAGAAATGAAAAATCCCCTCAAAATGCAAACTGAAAGTTGCATTTTGAGGGTCTCTTTTTACGCTTCGGTTATGTTGTTATCCGAGACGACGAGCGTTTTGTACTCGAAGGCGCGGAGCGAAAGCTCCGTTTTTGCGTCGAACAGAACGATGGGAAGCGTTTTGTCGGTGTCGCTGTTGTTCAGGATACGCACGGTGTTCGTGCCGTCACCGTTCGCGTAGCATGCGGTAACGGTGAAATCGCGCGGCACCGAGAAATGGCAGGTAGCATGCGTTCCGTTTCCGTTTGTGAAGTGGTTGTAGCCAAACGGCTTTTGATTGAAGGCGGTCGCCAACGTCTCGACTTCGTCCTTCGGCATATCACCGATGCGGAAGGAGAAGCTGTGATAGCCCTGTTCGATCGGCGTAATGACGCGTGTTTCGTCAATGTAGGGACGGTCGTCGATACGGTGCGCGCAGTAGGCAGAGCCGTTGAGAAGCGTTAAATAGGTCGCCGTTTTGTCACGCATGACGGCAAACACGCCGTCGTTCAGCACCGTCATACCGTTATCGAAGCGCAGGAAACGCTGCATCGGTTGATCGGCGCCGTCGGCACAAACGTACTCGCGTCCAAACACGGTGGCGACTTCAGCCTCGGCATCGACGGGAAGCGCGAGGCGCACACACTTCAGCTTATCGCCGTATTCAACGTAGCAGTTGATATCGGTCAGGGGCGAATCCTTGTAGACCTTGTAAACGAGACGGAGCGTAATGCCCTCGCATATGAAGTGACTTTCCACCTGCGTCAGGACGTTGCCGTCTTCGGTGACGTGGCAGGCTTCAAAGCCGCGAAAGGCAGGCTCGGTCCTATCCGAAAGCCTGAAGGGGCGCATGTTTTTACCGAAGGTTTTCTGGCTGTGTCCCCACGGGTCGGCATTGTCGTCAAAGAGGCAGGGGGCAAAGAAGGCGCCGTTTACAAGCTCGCGGCCGTTGACCTTGTAGCTTGTGATAAGACCGCTTTCGCGGCTGATGGTCACGGATTTCACGCTGTCCGTAAGAACAATGTCGCCGTTATACTGCTTTTTCGGCTCGCGGGCGCGGGTATCAAACACAAGATCCACGCGCGTCATGGACATTGCGCGAAGCGGAACACGAAGCGCAAGACGCTTGCGGCGCTCCATGTTGAGGTTTGCCTCCTCCTTGATCTGCTGATAGGGGATCGCTTTGCCGTCTACGCTTGCCGTTATATGATAATACTCGGTGTCCGAAACCATGCCCTCAAGGCGAAGCACCTCGATCTCCACATACTCTTCGCTGTCGTAGGCATTGGGATTGAAGATGAATACGGGATATTCGCCATCCATTGCAGGCTTGGCGTCGCGAGTCAGGGCAAGATATGCCTGCATTTTCAGGCGGTCAAGGATCTCGAGCGCATGGGATGCGCGCTGCATGGCGGATTTTTCGCCGCTTTCGACCACGGTGCCGCAAAGAACGTCATGAAAGGCGAGGAAGGAGAGGTCGCGCATGACTTCGTCGAGAAGCGACTTGTCGTAGGTCATTCCGGCTTCACGCACGGCGACCGAGAGGATCTTTTCGGTCAGATACAGGCGGTTCTCAAGCTCTGCGTGCGCGCGTTTGATGCGGCTCATCGAGCTATAGCATTTGATGAAGCATTTGCCGAGCGTTTCCTCGACACGAAACATCGGAGTTACGTCGTCAAAATAGGCTTCGGGTGTGGAATGGAGAAGCGGTACGCCTGCCTTCTGCATCTCACGGATGCTATTCATGTCCGCGCGCGACGGTCCGCCGCCGTGGTTACCGACACCCCAGAGAAGAAGCCCGACGTCGTCGTTCTTGCCGTCCTTATTCTTCTCGAATATCTCGTAACGGTAGTCGATCATCTGCTTTACCTTGCCGAGCGGCGAGGTATACATTTCCTTGCCGCGGTAACGATGTACCTTGATCTCCGAGCCTTCGTATCCTACCCACGTGAAGAGATCGTTCGGGAATGTGCGCTCGAAATCGCAGGGACGGCAGACGATGTAGCTGTCGTAGCCCTCCTTCTTCAGAATCTGCACAAGTCCGCGGCTGTGTCCGAAGGAGTCAAAATTGATGGCAGTGCGCGGTGCTGCACCAAACTTTTCTCTGAAGTACGTACGACCGATCTCGATCTGGCGGATGAAGCTTTCACCGGCGGGTATATGACAGTCGGGCTGCACGTACCAGCCGCCGATAATCTGCCATTTTCCTTCCTTGACAAGCTCCTGTATTTGACGGAAGAGAGCGGGATCGTTCTCCTCGATGATCTCATAAAAATTCATTTCATTGTGGCAGAAGATCGCTTCGGGATATTCGTGTGCGATCCTTACCGCCGATTGTGCGGTCGACAGGACGGTGCAGGCACCCTCGTCCCAGTTCCATTGCCAGATGGGATCAAGATGTGCGTTGCATATCATGTGTAGCTTTTTCATAGGTGCTTCTCCTTCAAAAGGTTAAATCGCCTATATTGTATCATATAATTATGTGCTTGTCTATGATTTTTTTAATATTTTTCAATATTTTTCAGCAAGTCTGTTTTGTCCATGATTTGTTTAAGATGCCCGACGAACAATTGAAAAAAATGAAAAAAGAAGATGCCCGAGGCCGAAGCAATCGAGCATCTTTTCTTCACGTCTTCACGCGAGCTATTCTGTTTCAATAAAACGGAAAATAACGGAACGGCTTTCGCTGCGGAAGGTCTTCCCGTCGAAGCGACCGTTATCAAGCGCAAGCGCATAGGAGACATTGCCGTGGCGGTAAAATACGTGCTTTTCATCGTAGCCTGTCTCGAACTCGTTTTGGGCGCGCACGAAGTCGAGGGTAAAATCCTTGTCGCCGATCACGTCGATCCTGTCGGGGTAAAAACGCACCTCAAAGGCAACGTCTGCCGCCTTTGCCGTGACCTCGTAAAAGTCGCCGCAGTCCTTGCGTGACAGCATTTCGCCTTCCCCAAGGTAGATACCGCCCTTTGTTTTACCGTCCTCGCTCGTCATGCGCACGCCATCCACCACGGGGGGATTGTCGTAGAATGCGGAGGGTGTTGTGCAGGGATCGTCGAGATAGCGGTCGCGGTAAGTGTCGAAAAATGCGTGAATATCGCGGAAAAGAAGCTTTTCGCCGTCCTTCCAGATGTTCGCACGGTAGAATTTACTGTTGTACCAGACCGATTGGTGTGAAAGCCCTGCCCAGTCGGTCAAGGCACCCATCGCCATCGGCGGTGTATCAGGGAAGGTCTCCTTGAAGTGACGTCCCATTTCGCCGACTGTCATGTTCGCGAGTGCGTATTCGGGGTGTTTTGCGACGTGCTTGCACTGCAACTCCATACCGATCTCACTTCTTCCGTCCCAGCCGAAGCTGCTTTCCTGACCAAGCTCAATAAAGGAGATGGCACCGTTGCTTTCGGTAAAAAGGTTATCATACTGCCACTGTACCCATGCGGGATCCTGCCCGCATTTCCATGCAGGTTCCTGCGTGAAAAGAAAGTATTCGTGGCGATTGAATTTCATATAGCGATCCTCTGCGTGTTCGTGCTCGTAGTAGCAGTAGATCGGATCGTTGATAAACATGCGGAAGAGAGGGGTTTTTATGCGGTTTTCTTCGCGCGTTGCGGGCGTTTGCATATTGTTCTTCGACGGATAATAACCGCCGTAGTAGGGGCCTCCCCAGAGCGTGTAGCCGTCCATGCCCCACTGCTCACGGCAGATAATGAAGGCGTCGGTTGCGTATTTTTTACTCATGTAGTCCATGGAAAAGCTGTCAAGCAACCATGAACCGACAGAGGGGGGATAGTTACCGAAGATCGACTTGAATTTTGCCATTGCGGTGTCGATGAGGCGCATCTTCTCCTCTTCGGTATACGCCATCAGGAATCCGGGATCCACGTGGTAGTCCCAATCCCATTCGGGGCGACCGCGCCACGCCATTCCCGCATCGAGGACAAGCGGCTTGACGACCTCGAACCAGAAGCCGATCTCGGCACCGTTTTTCTCACGCTCCGCAAGAAGCTTTTCCTGATAATTCGGCAGGATCAGTGCGTCGTATTCGGGCATGTAGGTTGGACGGATGCCGTATTTTTCGTTCATCGCCGCCTGCTTGACGAAATTGTTGAATCGCGCGTCAAAGTCCTTCTGTACATTGTTCCGACCGAAGTGGCGAAGGAAGCATACGCTCGTTAAGACGTTTTTGGCCTTCATCGGGATCCCTCCTTATCCAGCAAAACTTCGGCGTTTGTGCCGTAAAAAATATCGTCGTGCCCTGCCATCATAGCGCAGAACTCCTCGAACTTTTCCCAGGAAATGTAGTTTGCGTCCATTTCGTAGGTGTGTCCCCATACGTAAAAAAGCTTAGGTGTATCGGTCGTAAGTTCAATAAATTCGCGGCCGAGTCGGAACATATCCTCGACGTTGATGTAATAGACCGTCGGATTGAAAAGGTAAAGATTGTCCTGTAGATCGAAATTGCCCGTCGAGCGGATGGTGCGTGAGTAAAGAACGCCCGTATGCGCGCGGAGCACATCGGCAATGTGCTCATTTGAATGCCCGAAGGGATATGCCATGCCCGTCACGGGGTAACCCGTAAGATTCGAGAGTGCAATGCGATCCTCCTCCACCTGGCGTATCAGCGTTTCGTCCGAAATGTCGAAAAGTCCCGGATGCGTCAGGGTATGTACGGCAACCTCGTGCCCCTTGTAAAGCTCGCGAACCTCGCTTGCTTCTACCTTCGTATGGTCGACGTGCACACCGTTGCGATCGATCGCGTTCGGTACACCGAGATAACCCGAATTGATGTTAAAGGTTGCTTTCAGTCCGTATTTGTTCAGGATGGCGATCGTGCGTCTGTCCTGCACGACACCGTCGTCAAAGCTAAAAGTGAACGCTTTCTTTTTTTCGTTCCACATGATCATACTCCTTATTGTTGGAAAAGTCGGCATACGAATGCCTCTTTTATGATTATAGCACAGGAGAATTGAAAACACAATATAAAATATTGTGTTTTCGTTTGCAAATTTTACGTTTACCTCGTTTTTTAAGGAAAAGGCAGGCGGCGTTTCGGAAGAGACGTCTGCCCTTGCACTCTTTTTGCGGACAGCCTTGCGACGATGCTGCCAAAATGACGGTACGCAACAAAACGACAGGATTTTATGCGGAGATGTTAAAATGTCATATTTGTACATGATTTAGTAGTAAAACGAAAATTGCAAGAAAAAATAATCCATCTTCTGTTTTTATAAAAGCGTGAGAGGCTTTGTGGAACCTCTCCCGCTTTTATGCGTGCGTTACTTAATTTTACGTGCTTCAATGTAGTAGCGTTTATCACGCGCGTGCCCCATTGAGAAGGTCTTTCGCGGCAGAGCACCGTCTGCCTTTACGGCAGGGAAAAGCTCAGACTTGTCCATTCCGCTGAACAAAAATCCAACGGCGTTTTCGGCATCGGCAAGCTTTCGGAGCGAATCCTCGCCGTGGATATAGTCGACTTCGATCTCGGGATGCTCCTTCAGATAGGCATCGAGAAAATCCTGAAGCGTTCCGACCGTCAGTGCTGCCACGGGCGTTTTTACGAGCAAGGTCTCCTCAAAGCCCTTGCCGACCGCAGTGAGCCTTTGCGGTGCCGCAGTACCGTTCAGTCGATCCAGATATACGCGAAGTGCAGAAAGGAGCTTTGTCGGCTCTGCATGGAATACCACGCGGTAGATCGGCTCGAATACGAGGGCATCGTCGTGGAGATTCACCACCTCGCACAGCGCATAGCGCGAAGGCAGACAGGCGGTGTCGCCCGTGTACCCCTTTTTCTCCTCCTCGTAGATCGCTTTTGCCGTGGCAAGAGAGTGGTTACCGTCACCGACGGCGAAGATAAGACCGTTTTCGCCTTCGCGTGCGGCGATATCCGAAAGAGCGGCAAGAACGGCGGATTTTTGCGGCCCTGTGAGATAGTATGCTTCGACACTGCCGCCGCCGAGCATCAGATCAAAGGCATACGCCTTTTCCATTTTGTCTTCCTTACCTGTGAGAGGTGCAAATACGGTATTTTCCTTATCGTCAATCAAGAGCATGGCGTGCGGAAGCTCGAGCGGTGCCTCGCGGCGGACGGCGGCACGCGGTGGGATGCGTGAAAGCACGGTTCCCTCGGTAGCACGCACGGGGCTTTGGCTTCCTTTGTTGTAGTCGTAGGCTTCAAGGTCGATCTTGCCGATGATACCGTGGCGAAGCTTTCCGTCCGATTGCACGCGGCGAAGGTAGATCATAGCATCCTTTCGCTCGGTCAGGATGCTGCTTTCGTAAGCATACATGGCGGCGTGGATCGCGGAAAGCCGTTTTTCGGTCTCGGAAAGGTAGATTTCGGGAAGCACCATGGAAAGCGCGGACGGGGCGTTGCCGACTTTGTCGTAAGCGGCATCCCAGTAGTCGCTTTCGCTTGTGAATTGGTCGCAGGCGATCACGGCGTAGCGTGTGCCGTCAACCTTATCGAAGTCGGGGAGAAGAATATCGGCGGGTGTAAAGATTGGATTCATCGGTAAAACCTCCTAAAAGCATCTGCTTGAGTGGCAGGTGAAATACAGAATTTGTTTGGTCTTCGCTTCCTCGGTGAGAAATTCACGCACGCGCAGAAGCTTTTCGTCGTCGAGATCGGCAAAATTGTCGTCGAACAGAAGCGGTGCCTTTCCATCGCCGATCAGCGCCTCGGAAAGCGAAAGATGCATGCAAAGCGCCAGTATATCGCGCGTTCCTTCGCTATAGTAGGCGGGAAGGTAACGCCTGCCGCCGTTCTCCACCTTGAGGGTAAGCCGTCCGTCCAGAACGGGACGCGGATTCCAATCGGGAAGAAAGAAGGATAGGTGGCGCGAAAAGCTCTCCTGCATACGTCCGAGATAACGGGTGGAAAGGCGGTCGCGTGCGGCGGTCAGGAAGGATTCGGCATGCTCGATCGCAGCGGCGTTCGTCGTGGCATTGTGCAGATCTTCTTCGATCTCAGTGATCATAGCGGAAAGTACCTCTGCACGCTCTGCGCTTGCTTTGACAGGCAGAATACGGGCGAGAAGCGCATCGAGCTTCTTTCTTGTATCGGC
>JAZLAP010000206.1:0-16219 GCA_045613265.1 Eubacteriales bacterium
CAGATGACGTTCTCCGTCACGGTGTTCAGAGTGTTTCCGAGCTGATCAATGTTCCCGGCTTCGTCAACCTCGACTTTGCCGACGTCACCTCGGTCATGAAGGATGCAGGCTTTGCTCACATGGGTGTCGGATCTGCTAAGGGTACCGACAAAGCACAGATCGCCGCAACCGCCGCTATCTCTTCTCCTCTCCTCGAAACCTCTATTGCAGGTGCCACCGGTATTCTCGTCAGCATCACTGCCTCTCCCGAGATCGGACTTGAAGAGGTATCCGCCGCTTCGACCATGATTCAGGAGGAGGCGCATCCCGACGCCAATATTATCTGGGGCGCTAACTTTGATGCCACTCTCGAAGATGAAATCCGCGTTACCATTATCGCAACCGGCTTCGACCAGTCCTCTCCCGCATTCGGTGCAGCTCCTGCCGTTCCCGAACGTGCTCCTGTTGTAGAAACGCCCGCTGCTCCCGCGCAGGCTCCGAAAATGGAAGAAGAGGAAAAAACGCCCGAGGTCATTACCTCGCGTAATGGCGGTGAGTACATCTCTGACGCAGATTTTGACGATCTCATGTCCATTTTACGTAACAAATAATTTGCATAACGAAGAATGTGCCGACGGCACATTCTTCTTTTTTGCCGCAAAACAGTCTGTCTGCACATACTCTTATCATAGGAGGTGTGTACATGATTGAAAGCTTTTCCTTCAAAAAAAGAAAAAAACGACCATCGTTGCGGCGCATCGTCCTTTTTACCGTTCTTCTCTTCTGTCTCGTCTTTGTTTTTATCAACCGTACACTGTGTCCCGCCATTATCAGTCTTGCAATCGCGGAAAGTAAAAACCGTGTGACAAACGATCTTTCCGCAACGGTATACGATGTACTTGGCAAGGACGGCATTCCCTACGACTCCCTCTTTTCCGTGAGTTATCAGTCCGACGGCAGCGTTGCGGCAATGAACGTGAATATGGGTAGAGCATATGCGATCTGTGCTGAGGTCATCCCCATGCTATCCCAACGTATCCGTAGCGAAAACACCTATCATATTGCGGTTCCCGCAGGAACGCTGTCAGGCATTCCCGCATTTTCCGGAAAAGGACCGTCATGCACGGTCAGGATCGTTTTTGCAAAAGCGATCCGTGTACGCATGGAAAGTGATTTTATCGAAGCAGGTATCAATCAGACGCTACATAAGCTTTCCATGGTCGTCACCGCAGAAGTGACACTGCTCATTCCGGGTGCCTCGACCGACGTTATCAACGAGGTCAAGGTTCCGATCGCAGAAACCGTTCTTCTCGGAAAAGTCCCCGATGCCTATACCGAAATTCACCGTTTGACCGACGACATTACGGAAACCGAAATCGACGATATCTATGACTTCGGCGCACAATGATCTGTCAAACAACGAACGCTCTGCAAGAGTGCAAACGGTCTGAAAAAGATGATTTGTAAAACTGATTTGTAAAACAGTAAATTATATTTGCTTTTTTACGATACTTGTGCTATAATATAGGTACAACCTTCAAAAATTTGAATTTTCAAAAACGGATGGGAATCATGAAGCAGGAAATGACACAACTCGGCGTAAAAATACGCGAACGCAGAAAAGCGCTGAAACTAACGCAGGCACAGGTCGCAGACGGTCATATTACAAGAAACATGCTGAGCTTGATCGAAAGCGGCGCGGCACTCCCCTCCTTGGAAACCACCGTCCATCTTGCCGAAAAGCTATGTGTATCGGTTAACTATCTGTTATCGGACACCGAAACGCTCGCCAATGCCTCCATAACAGCAGCATTGCCCACGCTGCGCCGACTGTTTCATGAAAGGCAATACGCCGCCTGCCGCGCCTTTGCGAAAAAGCATTGTGAAACCACCAACGATGAGACTGCACTCATCCTCGGTTACTGTGCCTTTGAAGAAGGAAAAAACGCCGTCAACTCCGGAAAACTGAGCACGGCAGTTTCGCTTTTGGAAACGGCTGAACAGTACGCAAATGCTACCGTATATCCGACAGAAGCACTTCTCGCTGCCATCTCGGTCTACCGCGCCGTAGCAATCAACGTGCAATCGCCAAGACTTGAGTTGGAAGACGTGCGTTATTGGCAATATCTCACAGATGCTGCATCGGTAGAGCTTTTCTCCTATCTGTCCGAGAACGCTTCCTTTCCCTATCGCACCGAAAAGCTGAAGCGACATTTGGAAGCGCGTCTGCTTATTCGTCAACGCGAATACAGAAAAGCATTGGCAATCCTTGAGGAGCTTGAAGATGCACGTACCGACAAAGATGTTACCGTGATATTTCTCTTTCGCCTCTATACCGATATGGAGGTCTGCCACAAAGAGCTTCGGAATTTCGAATATGCATATCGGTACTCTTCCAAAAGAATGAGTCTGCTCAACGCGTTCCATTCTTGACAAGCGCATATTTATATGCTATACTTATATAGAATATATTATGTTGTATCGGCTATCGCTTGCCGCTCGATCAATTAGGAAAGGAAGCCCAATGCTCTTTCGGGATTTATCATGATGGACACCATTCATTTGAATCATACTGCCGCTCCTCGCTTTCCCAAGAATGAGGTATCGCATTTTTCGGAAAGCGACAACACCTCCGATGCCATGGCGCAAATCCTCACGCTCTTTGATGACAGCACCTTTGTTGAAACCGGAAAGCATGCAAAGCGTACCGATTCTCACGAAAACATGCCTGCCGGTGTGATTACCGGATACGGTGCAGTCAATGACAACCTCATTTTTGCCTTCGCTCAGGATTCTTCTTTGTTGAGCGGCGGTGTAGATGCTCATCACATCGACAAGATCATTGCCCTTTATCGCCAGGCAATGTATGCCGGCGCACCCATTGTCGGTATATTCGACTCCCGCGGTGTTGACGTCTGTGCCGGATTTTCTGCCTGCGCCGGGTACGGTCTTATGATGAAAGCAGTATCCGAAGCGGCAGGAAAGATTCCTCAAATTGCAATTATTTTAGGCGAATGTGAAGGAATTCTATCGGTAATTGCGAGTATGTTTGATTTTGTGATCAAGGAACCGCGGGCAAAATTCGGAATACAAAACGAAAAGGCAGAGCCATTGTACGCTTCCGTATCGCAGGCACGCTTTGGAGGAACAACGTATGTGCGCGAGCTTCTTTCCTACCTGCCGCGCAACGCGTATATCGGCGTTTCATCGCTGGAATCGGCAGACAGTCTCAATCGACGTTTGCCCCTCGGCGACGATGTTGGCGATCTTCGTACCTTGATCTCATCCCTTGCAGATAACAACATGGCACTCGAAATATACAAAAGCGCCGCGCCCGAGATCCTTACGTTTTTTTCGCAGATCGGTGGTGTTTCCTGCGGTGTATGCGCATCCGTCGCTTCCATATCGCAGGGCAAGCTGTCGCTTTCAGGTATTAAAAAACTGACTCGTTTTATTACATTCTGCGGTAAATTCGGTATTCCGATCGTTTCCCTGCTTGACACCGCAGGTCTCCTTCCACCCGTCTCGGACGCGATCTCATTTTCAGAGGAGCTGGCGCATCTGACCGCAGCATACACAACCGTCACGGTTCCGAAAATCGCCGTGATTATCGGCAAAGCCATCGGAATCTCTGCCGTTTTGTTCGCCTCGCATTCCTCCGGCACAAACATTGTTTATGCAACCGAAAACGCCGAGATCGGCGCGCTTCCGACTGCCTCTGCGGTAGCGTTTGCCTGGAAAGACAGGATTACCGAAACGGTTACACGAAAAGATCTTGAAAAAGAATGGCGTAATGCCTTTTCTTCCCCGTACGCCGTTGCTTCCATCGGAGAGATCGATGACGTGATCCCGCCCGCAGACATCCGTAAGCGTGTGGCTTCCGCACTACTCATGCTAACCTCCAATGAAGCCTCGCTTCGCCAAAAACAAGGCTATGGAGGATAACGTGATGGCAGTATATTTAAGCCGTGTTTCTTCTGATAAAATCGTTTTTCTCGTCATCGTCTTCTCGCTGATCGCGTTGTTGCTTCTTGCTTTTATATTCATTGTCGTTTCTTTTTTCAAAAAGAGTTCCCAACGCCGTATACGCATACCTGCGATGCAAGAAGCCGCAAAACCGCAACGCCGCGAAAAAAGCGAAGCCCTGACCGAAACCGAAAAGGCGGCGATCATTGCCGTCGTGTTGGCAATATGCACGGAAAATCACACCGAACGTCCACTCCGCGTCGTATCCTTCCGTCGGATCCATTAAAACTGATAGGAGACTACTGATCCATGCGAAAATTCAATGTTACTCTAAACGGAAAAACATATGAGGTTGCCGTCGAAGAAATTGATCCCGACACTCCCCTCGCCATTACCAAAACCGAAACAAAAACCGATATTCCCATCGATTCCGAAATCGAAGGACAGCGTATTTATGCCCCTGTTTCGGGAACGATCGTCAACGTTCCCGTTGTGGTAGGCGACACAGTCAGAAAAGGCGACGTGATCTGCACGCTTGAAGCCATGAAGGTCGAAAGCATCATTACGGCTCCGAGCGACGGAAAGCTTATTGCCTTGAACGTGCAAAAAGGTATTCAAATTACAGGCGGGTGCTTGCTCGCCATCATGAAGTAACGGGGTTCCATTATGTCAAAAATCAAAATCACCGACTCGACCTTTTGCGATGCCGCGTCGACCTTGGTTGGCGGTCGTCTGAAAAACGATATGATCCTGCCAATTATCGAACAGCTTGACAACGTCGGTCTTGCCGCCGTGGAAGCATTCGGCAACGCCACCTTTGAGGCCTGTCTTACCTCCGTCTTCGAGGATCCTTGGATGCGACTGAAGCTGATACGCGAAGCCTTAAAGAAGACACCGCTTCAAATAAGCTTTTACGGACAAAACGCGCTTGGAAACAAAAATCTTCCCGACGATACGGTGGAATATTTTGTGAAGCGTGTGATCGAACACGGAGTAGACCGTCTGCGCGTTACCGACCCGTTGAACGATCTTCGTAATATCGAATCCACGTTACGCGCCGCCAGCCGCACCAATGCAAAGGTGATTGCAGGCATCGCATATACGCCCGGATCCTGCTTTAACAGCGATGCGTTCATTCTCTACGCCAAGCAGCTTGAGGAAATGGGCGCGCACGAAATTTCGATTCAAGACGATGCAGGCGCACTCCGTCCCTACGATGCGTATCAGCTGATCAAATCGTTGAAGGGTGCACTTCTCCCCACAACACCGATCCATCTGCATACCCACTGCAAGGCGGGCATGGCAATGTGTACCGTTTTGAAGGCCGCAGAGGCAGGAATAGACGGTATTGATGCTGCTCTTGCACCGTTTGCTATGGGCGCTTCCCTTCCTTCTGCCGAAGCGCTTGTTGAGATCTTCGACCGTACACCCTATTCTACGGATCTTTCTCCCGAACGTTTCCTTGCCGCAAATGAAAAAATGACAGTATTGCGTGCATATTGTGACAAGAATCAGCTGATATCTCCCGAAACCGCTATTACCGATGTGCAGAACGTGAATCATCTGATCCCCGGGAATCTAACGGTATTTCTTGCCGAAGCGTTACGCGACGCCAAGATTGAAAACCGCTATAACGAGGTTGCGGCAGAAATCACAAGAATTCGCGAAGAGTGCGGTAGTCCGCCGCTTTTAACACCCGTTGGTGAAATTATCATTGCTCAGGCCATTCTGAACACCATTGGAGAAAAACGTTACGGCATGTTAACCCACGAATTCAAAGCGCTTGTGCACGGTGAATACGGTCGCACACCGATTGAGATCGCGCCTTCCTTCCGAAACGCGATTACCGGCTCGACCGAAGGCATCGATTACCGTCCTGCCGACAGATTGCCGCCGTTGATCGAAAAGCTGCGCGAGTCCATTGCGCCCTATACCGAGCACGTGGATGACATTCTCACGTATGCTATGTTCCGAAAAAAAGCGATCGACTTTTTCGAAGCAAGAAAATTCAAGCTATACGGACTTGACGCCGAAGCCGATTATCAGAACAAAGTCCACGTTGTGCAATAAACAACCGATAGTGATCCGAAAAAGCATTGATTTTCTGCTTTAATTCCTTCTCTGTAACAAAATTTCCATAAAATCAAGGAGAGGCTTCTGAAGCCTCTCCTTGATTTTACGGTTTTATCTAAACACTATAGACCCTTGATTTCCGGGCAATATTCCCTGTATTATGCCTGCTTATATAAGCAAAAGAAGCGCAACGACCGGCATCGTAACGATCGACAAAAGTGTCGAAACGGCAACGAGCTTTCCGGCATAAACCGAATTTCCGTCAAACAGCTCGGCAAACATGCCCGTCGCTGTTGCCGCGGGTGCAGCAGCCGAAAGCAAAAGCACGGTGGCAGCGGTTGCATCGTTGTAAACACCGACCAGAGCAAACAGCTTTACAAGACAAAACGTCAACGCCGGAAGAATCAGCATGCGAAGTGCAATATAGGGATAAAGATACCTATCCTTCAGAATACCCTTCCATTTGATCTCCGCAAGACGCATACCGATCAAGAACATAGAAAGCGGTGCGATCAGCGACTTGAGCGCCACCATAGTATCCTTCACGATCGAAGCAAGCAAAACCGATGCTTCGCCGCCGACATTGCCGTCAAGCCAACGGTTAAGCGGCGTAAAGAACAAAAGGAGACCGACGGCAGAGGCAACAACGACCGGATTCAGAAATGCTTTACGGGGCGATATGTATTTTTTATCGTGCGAATACACGTAAGAGCCGACCGACCAACAGAAAATATTAAAGACAAGGCAGTAGATCGAAGCATAAATACCTACGTTCGGATCGGTCTCGGCAAACAGAGACTCGATCAGCGGAATTCCCATATATCCCGCATTCGTGAAGATCATGGCGAACTGCAACACACTTTTTACGGTCTCGGGTGCTCGGCGGTATACGAGAAGCGCCACCACCGTATAAAGCGTATGCGCCAATATCGAAAACAAAAATACAAAGCCCGCGCGGATCAAGATATCCATATCAAAATCGCAGTTGTACGCTACGATCATCAGCGCCGGTTGAGCGATATATAAAATGATGTTAGCGAGTCCTTTGCCGAACTTTTCGGGAATGAATCCGATCTTAGATAGCAAAAAACCGGGGATCATTAAAAGCAAAAGCACAAGAACCTTGGCTATCAAAACATCGATCTCTATCATATAAGCCTCCAAGCGTATTTCTCTGCGGTAAGATTGCAATTACTACTGTATTATACACGCTTTGCGGCGAAATTGCAAGAGAATTCACAAAAAAATTATGTTTTTCCCGCAATTCGACAAACATTCTCAAACAACGATGCTTTTTCGCTGGTTTTTATCCGTTTCATATATTCTAAAAAGATTTGAAGGATTTTCAAAAAAACACTTGACAAACAGAGTTGTCTGTGATAAAATATTGTTACCTCTGCCGAAGGGGCTTTTTTCTTGTTGCCTACTGGGACAGGCAACGGAAATGCTCACGGGAGAGGGAGGTACACGGTCGAAAGGCCGCAAAGCTAATGCTTAATTTTTATAGGAGGTGCCGATATGAGAGTCAAAATTACCCTTGCATGCAGCGAATGCAAACAGAGAAATTATGACACGAAGAAAAACAAGAAGAATGATCCGGACAGACTTGAAATGAACAAGTTCTGCCGTTTCTGCCGCAAACACACTTTGCACAAAGAAACGAAGTAATTTGAAAGGGTGAATATTATGGCAGAAATCAACAACAATGCTGAAGAGAAGGATGTAACTTCCCTTCCCGAAAACGCCCCCGCTGACAAAGCGAAGAAGGTAAAGAAGGTCGAAAAAAAGCCGAATTTCTTCGTTCGTGCCGGCAGAGGCATCGGCAAATTTTTCCGTGACACGGTAAGCGAGCTTCACAAGGTCGTTTGGATGCCCAAGGATGACGTCAAGAAGAACACCATTCTCGTTGTCGTATCGGTTGTGGTATTCGCTACCGTTATCGGAATCATCGATTTTGCCGGTGCAAAGCTCATTGGCTTGCTTGCCGGTCTCTACAAATAATCCCAGGAGAAAATCATGAGCGATTTTGACGAACTGAACCTTGGTCCCAGATGGTATGTAATCCACACCTATTCGGGTTACGAGAACAAAGTAAAAGCGAGCATCGAAAAAATCGTTGAAAACCGCGGTCTCGGTCATTTGATTTATGACCTGCAGATCCCCGTTGAAACCACCGTTGTGACCAACGAAAAAGGCGAACAACGCGTTGTCGAATCCAAGCTCTTTCCAAGCTATGTGCTTGTAAAGATGACGATGACCGACGAGAGCTGGCACGCCGTCCGTAACGTCAGCGGTGTTACAGGCTTTGTAGGTCCCGGATCCAAACCGGTTCCCCTCACCGAAGAAGAGGTCGAATCCTTCAACGTCGAAGTGCGGAAGGAAGATCTCGGCTTTAGCATCGGGGACAAAGTCACCGTCGTATCCGGCACGTTCGCAGGTTATAGCGGTACGTTGCAGGAGATCAGCGAGGACAAAAAACAAGTTACCGTTTTGGCATCCACAGGTCGCCGTGACATTCCCATCATCGTGGAAACGCGCGATGTAAAGCTCGCAGACTGAAAACGATTTCGTTTTCCTCGCTTCCCTGCTCTTGCACGGAAGCAAAACCCTGGGAGGGAGAAAAATTTTTTGAATTCTCCCGTATCATCACCACATTTGGAGGTTTATTTTTATGGCTAAGAAAATTACCGGTTATATTAAACTGCAACTTCCTGCAGGCAAGGCAACTCCCGCTCCCCCTGTAGGCCCCGCACTCGGTCAGTACGGCGTTTCGATTCCTAACTTCACGAAGGAATTCAACGAAAGAACCAAGAACGACATGGGTCTTATCATCCCTGTTGTTATTACCGTTTACGCAGACCGTTCCTTCACCTTCATTACGAAAACTCCCCCTGCAGCCGTTCTTATCAAGAAGGCTTGCGGCATCGAGACCGCATCCGCTGCTCCCAACAAGACGAAGGTTGCTTCGATCACCAAGGAGCAGATCGAAAAGATCGCTACTACCAAAATGCCCGACCTCAATGCAGGTTCGCTCGAGGCTGCCATGAGCATGATCGCAGGCACTGCCCGCTCGATGGGTATCACCGTGGTTGACTAAGGAGGATAACGATAATGAAAATGGGTAAGAAATATAAGGCAAGCGCTGCTCTCGTAGATAAGAGCAAGCTTTATGACACCGACGAGGCAATGGCTCTCGTTTGCCAGACCGCTACCGCAAAGTTTGACGAGACGGTTGAGATTCACGTCCGCCTCGGCGTTGACTCGCGCCACGCTGACCAGCAGGTTCGCGGTGCTATCGTTCTTCCGAACGGCACCGGTAAGACTGTAAGAACTCTCGTATTTGCTCGCGGCGACAAGGCAAAGGTTGCACTCGAAGCAGGCGCTGACTACGTTGGTGCTGAAGAATACGTCACGAAGATCCAGAGCGAAAACTGGTTTGACTTCGACGTTGTTATCGCTACCCCCGACATGATGGGTGTTATCGGCCGTCTCGGTAAGGTTCTCGGTCCTAAGGGACTTATGCCTAACCCGAAGGCAGGTACCGTCACCCCCGATGCTGCTAAGGCAGTTGTTGAGGCTAAGGCTGGTAAGATCGAGTACCGTCTTGACAAGACCAACATCATTCACTGCCCCATCGGCAAGGCATCCTTTGGTGCTGAGAAGCTTGGTGAGAACTTCAATGCTCTCATGAACGCTATCATCAAAGCAAAGCCCGCTGCCGCTAAAGGTCAGTACATCAAGAGCTGCGTTATCGCATCCACGATGGGCCCCGGCGTTAAGGTTAATGCCAACAAGATCGGCTAAAAAAAGCGGTGCATTTGCACCGCTTTTTCAATAATTTAACAAGCAGAAAGGATATTACTATGTTATCGACGCATAGCTATGTAACGAAGAGCGGGTTTACCTTTCACTATTATCTGCACACCCCCGATCAGGCGACAAAGGGCATGCCGCTTCTGGTTTTCTTACACGGTGCGGGAGAAGTTGGAAATTCGATCGAGGAGCTGATTCATCTTCACAAGAATATGGCTCTTCTTCCGCATATAGAGGAAGGGCGCGTTTCACTCCCCGCCTACGGTCTCTTCCCGCAATGCCCTAAAAAATACCGTTGGAGTGACATCGTGATCTTTCTGAAGGAGCTGATCGATCACATGATCGAGGAGCTTTCGTCCGATCGGGATCGGATCTATCTAACGGGTATTTCGATGGGCGGCTACGGCACCTGGTCGATGGCGGCCGCCAATCCCACCATGTTCGCCGCAATTGCACCGATCTGCGGCGGCGGAATGGCTTGGGCGGCGCGCACGAGCCTCACGCATATGCCGATCTGGGCTTTTCACGGAGACGCAGACGATGTTGTTCTGCCTCGCAATTCGATCGAAATGGTAGACGAGATCAACAAATACGGCGGAAACGCCAAGCTGACAATTTTTCACGGAGTAGGTCATAACTCATGGGATGATGCGTACCTCAATACGCGGCTGATCCCGTGGCTCCTTGAGCAAAAGAAATGATTTTGCAAAGAAAAAGAGAGGCAGAGCCTCTCTTTTTCTTTTTGGTTTTATAAAATCACCAAGCTCTTTCGTTGGCATCAAGCCGCATCGGTGCTTCTCCAAGAAAGGGGATCTCGCCAAAGACGGCCTTAACAAACGCCTTCATGAGTTCGGGGGACATGCCGTACGTATTGACAAACGTATCGGCGTTTTCCATCAGATCGTAATGCACGTACGGATAGCCCATTGACACACCGATCGACTTTTCCTTGCCGCTGGAAAGCGCCCACAGGAAGGTCTTGCACTCTTCCCCGTAGAGATTCATACCACCGATCGGTTCATGCGGTCCGATATATACCGCATAGATAATAAGATCGCTGCGCTCGGAGATATACTTTAATTCCTCGTTGCTCGAAAGTCTGCGTTGCAGATGCACAGTCATACCGCGATCTTCAAATTCCTTAACCAGATAGTCAAGCTTTTGATAGAATTTTTCGGCATGCGTCGAGCATATGATCGTCACGTCCTTGATCTTGGTCGGATCCAGCGGAAGCATGTTTTCTCTGTCACGAACCAGCTGTACTGCTTTTTCGGCAATTTTTATATTAACCTTGCGCGTTAACGGCGTAATGTCGGCGGACTTCCCTTTTACGTGGCGATAGCCCTCTTCAAACATACCGAGCTTTTCCTTCATATCAAGAACACGTTGGCAGGCATCGTCAATGCGCGATTCGGGAATTCTTCCGTCCAGCACCGCCTTTTCAATGATATCACCCGTGCCAAGCTCGACACCGAGAATGACGTCATTACCTGCATTGACAAGCTCAACGATCAGTTGATCATACGGCATCAGCGAATACAAGGATGCCATCACGATGCCGTCGGTGATAACCACGCCCTTGAAGCCCATCTCACCCTTCAAGAGATCGGTAATGATCTTCTTTGAAATGGTGGACGGTCTGTACCTGCCGCCAATCTTGGAATTATCTACTGCAGGAAAAGAACCGTGCGTGATCATAACGGAATACACACCGCCATCGATCAACCCTTGGAATATTTTTCCCTGCTCTGCCCACCATTCCTCGAGAGAAGAATGTATGACTCTTGAACAGAAATGAGAATCACGATATTCCACCTTATCATTGCCCGGAAAATGCTTTGCCGTTGCCGCAACACCTTCGGACTGCGTGCCGAGGATCTGTGCGAGTGCGAGACGGATTTCCTTCTCCGGATCGTCCTGCACGTGAGCGCGGGTAACGCCCATATTGAAGCGGTTGGATACGTCTACCGCAGGTGCCCATCTCCATGTGACGCCTGCCGCGCGAAGCTCGCGTGCAACAGCGGCACCAAGCTCGTAAACAAGCTTTTCATCGTTGGAAGCCCCCTGTGCCATCGGCCCGCAAACGACCGACAGATCCTGAAACAGATGTCCTGCTCCTTCGCGTTCGGCATCGAGCGCCGTCAGTGCAGGGATCTTATAAACGTCGGATTCTTCCTGTACCCATTCGCCAAACTCATTGCTCTTTACCACCATGTTGTCTGCCGTCTCTACAACGTCAACACCACGTGTGAGTCGGTCGGTTTGCGCCCACAACGTTCCGAATCCCTCACTTTTCAGAATACCGTCTCGCTCCTCCTTCGGTCTTACATGGGAGATATCGTAACGGTTGATATAGTTCTGATAGGCAAGAAGCATCTGTCCGATTTTTTCTTTTAACGTAAGCTCGGATAACTTTGGTTTACTCATCTTGTACCTCTTTTTGCGTTATATCCTTTATTTACCTTATTTACGTCACAGCTCTTTTTCGGAGAGCATTCATTTTACATGCTCGCCAAAACCGAATCAAGAAACGCTTTTCCCTTTGCAATCGAAGACACAGCATCCTCACTTCCCTCGTATTCAAGCGAAACCACGCCGTCATATCCTGCTCTCTTCAAAATGGCGAGACATTTCCCGACGGGTACAACACCGTCCCCTGCCGTACATCCCACAATATGATTGCAGGCACGCGTCATAATTCCGGCATTCTCTGTGCGCACAAAATCCTTTACATGAACATGAACCGCATACGGCGATACGCGGCTGACGGCAATCGCAGGATCCTCGTCGACACAAAGGAAGTTCCCCATATCAACCAAAAGCCCAAAGTTTTCATCGTTGACGGCATTGTAAAGACGCTCCATACGATCGCTGTCCTGTGCAATAAAGCCGTGATTTTCCACGCAGGTCTTGACACCGTGTGCCTTTGCATACGCCGTAACGATTTTAGCATTATTCGCGATGGTAGGCAGCATAAGATCGAAGGATCGCCCGTTTCCGGTCTTTGTGAGGCTCCAGCAAGCATCATGTCGCATCACCTTGGCACCAAGTGCCTCAGCAACGTCTACCATTCTACAAAGCCGCTCTACTTCTGCCGCGGATTTTTCCTCGGTTTCCTGATAAAGCGATGCGCCGATCGTGTAAGCAGCGATGTCAATGCCAACGCGCTCTGCTTCTGCGCGAATCTCACGCGCATACGCCATCATGTCCTCGTGCGACATTTTCTGACCGTTCACGCGACAAAGGTCAATAAATTCAACGGCATCAAAGCCCATCTCCTTTGCCTTTGCGGGAACGTCAAGCTGCGTCATTTTGCCGGCGTTGATATACTGCTGGAAGGAATACGAGCTTACACCGATTCTCATAGTGTCACCTCATGACCGGTACGAGCAGACTCGTAAATCGCATCGAGAATACGCATGACCGTAACGCCGTCCTCTGCGGGTGCCATACACTCGGTTCCGTTCAATGCACAATCCACGAAATGCTCCATTTCCGCAACGAACATTTCTCGCGATTCCTTGTAGCACTCCATGATCGGTGTAACATCTGCAAGATAATCGTTCACTACGGTATAAACCTTCGGCTTGCCGGCAAGAGACATACCACCCTTCGTGCCGTAAAGCATCTTTTGCGTTACGCCCTCGCCGTGAAGCTCATACGAGGTCTCGAGCAGAGTCGTTGCACCGTTGTCGTAACGAATGAGTGCCGTTGCCAGATCCTCAACATCGTAGCATTCTCCGCCCGTCTGACGCTTCGGCGTCCATCCGGGACCGTTTTTCAGATCCTTCTGCTGTCCGAGCTTTTTGAAGGTTACGGCATAGACCGAAACGGGCTTCGGATTACCCATCAACCAACGCGTGTGGTCGATCACGTGCACGCCAAGATCGATAACGGGGCCGCCGCCCGAATACTTCGTGTTGGTAAACCAGCCGCCCGGAGCACCGTGACGGCGCACGTAGGTTGCCTTGGAATAATAAATCTCACCCAATGTTCCCGCATTGATAAAATCACAGGCGATACGGCTTTCATCCGAAAAACGCATCACGAAGCCGATCATGAGAAGCTTTCCCTTCTCCTTTGCCAATGCGCACATCTCCTCGGCTTCCTTTGCATTATACGCCATCGGCTTTTCGCAAAGCACGTGCAGTCCCGCATTCAGTGCCGCCATCGTACACGCGGCGTGATTGCAGTTCCACACGCATACGTCGGCAGCATCAAGCTCGGGAAGTGCCTTCAGCATCGTATCCACATCGGTGAAACGGTGCTTGATACCAAACTGATCAGCAGTTTCGTTCAACTGTTCCTCGTCAATGTCACAGATCGCGTAGATCTCTGCATTGGGGACGGATCTGTAGGCGTTAAGGTGTGCGCAGGCAATGTTTCCCGCACCAATCAAAGCAATTTTAAGTTTTTTCATTTTTAAATCTCCTTTATACAGTTTCTAAGAAAATCAGCAGCAATGGTAATATCCTTTTCGGGAGTATCTCCCACCTCGCGCTCGATCGTCAAGAAGCCGTTGTAGCCGATCTCACGAAGCGCGCGAAGATATGCAGGGAAATCCACGCTTCCCTGTCCGAGCGGCACTTCTTCAAAATAGCGAACGCCCTCGGCTTCTGCGGGAACGGGATGAACAACACGGTAAATATATTCGGGATTGCCAAGAACAAGATTCACGCCATCCTTGGCATGCGTGTGCACGATATACTTTTTCAGCGTATGTACAGCCTTCACGGGATCATCCTTTGTGACCATAACGAGGTTGGCGGGATCGAGATTGACCGAAACGCCGGTCGAATGAAGACCGTCAAGAAATCCGCGCAGTACATCTGCCGTTTCAGGACCTGTTTCGATAGCAAAGTGCGAGCCGATCGAATCTGCATACTCAGCGAGCTGACCGCAGGCATCCTGCATGATCGCATAACGCGGATGTGTCTTGTCGGTCGGAACAACACCGATGTGTGTCGTGACGATATCGGTCTCAAGCTCCTTTGCGAGGTCAAGAATACGCTTTGATTTTTCGATCAACTCAGGATTTTTCTCGGGATCGCCAAAGCCGTGACCAAGATCACCGCAAAGAGCCGAGAAGCAAAGCCCCTTATCCTTCACAGACTTAAGAAGCTCGCGACGTGCCGTCACATCCATATTTTCCGGCGTATGTTCGCCAAAGGAAGCATACATCTGTATGCCATCGGCACCGATCGCCGCCGCGCGCAAAAGTGCGTCCTCGGTAGGAAGGCGAAAGGATTCCAGCATAACACCAATCTTAAAGTTCATTTACATTTCTCCCTATCTTTCATTAAACAGGCAGAATACCTATCCCGCCTATTTTGATTATAGCAATTTCGAATGCAAAAAGCAAGCAACAATATTGCGAATGTTAACACAATATTGTTGCCTTTTATTGGTTTAATCATGGCTTGAAGCAAAACGTTCGACCAAACGTTCCCGTAACAACGTATATCGAAGATCATGGCGATTGTTTTCGATCATCCGCTCCAAAATATCTTTTCGCCCCACAAGGATAACCATCTCTTTTGCGCGTGTTACCGCCGTATAAATCAAATTGCGCGTTAACAGCATCGGCGGACAGGAATAGAGCGGTATTACCACCACTCCATATTCGCTTCCCTGGCTTTTATGTACTGTAATGGCATAGGCATGCTCAAGCTCCTCAAGAAGCGAAAAGTCATAAGCGGCAAGCTTGTCCTCATACCGCACGTAAAGCTTTTCATCCTTTGCAACAATCTCATCGATCAAACCGATATCTCCGTTAAAGACACCGTATCCCTCAATACCGTTTTTCTGCCAAACGATCTCATAATTATTGCGAATCTGCATTACACGGTCTCCCTCACGAAAGATCTTGTCCCGAAAACGTATCTCGCGCTTATGTGCTTCATGAGGATTCAAAGCATTCTGCAAAATCGGATTAAGCGCATCGGTCCCCGCAATACCACGGCGCGACGGCGTAATGACCTGAATTTTTTCACGGATCTCTCCTCCGTAGGCACGTGGCAGGCGTGCCGATAACAGGTCGGACACGGTCTCGGAAATCGTTTTTTCGTAAGGACGTGCAAGAAAGAAAAAGTCCTTATTTTTCTCAAAATGCGTCGGCATCTCACCACGATTGATAGAGTGCGCATTGGTAACGATGAGACTTTCCTCGGATTGACGAAAGATCTCGGTCAAGCGTACTGTACAAAAAACATCGGCATCCAAAATATCACAAAGAACGTTACCTGCGCCCACCGACGGAAGCTGATCAACGTCTCCGATGAGAATCAATCGACCGCGGCGCGGTATTGCCCGTAACAATGCCGCAAACAGCGGAAGATCAAGCATCGACGCCTCATCTACGATCAAAACCTTTTCCTCAATCGGATTG
>JAZLAP010000207.1:0-4083 GCA_045613265.1 Eubacteriales bacterium
CTCCGAGATCGAGGCACTCTCGCTGAACAGCCAGATGTCCATCGTCATTTACCGTGTCTCCACCGCAGAAGAAAACCCTTACTTCTATCCCGAGGTAGCGACGACAACGGCAGGTTCCGCCGCAAACGACATCACCCCCGCCGAATATCGTGACCTGCTTCGTCTCCTGTATGCCGATGCGACCGAGCAAAACGAGGTCTTCTGGTACTACCGTCCCAGCGATGAGACGCAGATCGAGAGCCTTTCGTCCCGCCTTTTGCATGCAGAGCTGTCCGTTGCGAACGGTGAGGAATTTCTGATCCTTCTTGACTGTGTCAGAACTCCCGTAGATGGCACGGTATACGTGATCCGAATCCAGCTGTACGCCTTCACCATCATCATTCTCCTTTCCGCGACGCTTCTTTCGCTTTTCGTTTCCATGCGGTTGTCAAAGCCGCTCGTAAAGGTCAACCGTGCGGCAAAGGCGCTGCAAAGCGGTCACTACGACAGTCCCGTTAAGGGAGGCTATCGCGAGATCCGCGAGCTTTCCAATACGCTTTCCACGGCAGCAGACGAGCTTTGGCGTACAGACCGCTACGAAAAAGAGCTGATCGCCAATATGTCGCACGATCTTCGCACGCCGCTGACCATGATCATGGGGTATGGCGAGGTCATGCGCGACATTGAAGAAGAGCGCACTCCCGAAAATGTGCAAGTGGTGATCGACGAAGCAAAGCGTCTTTCGGGCATTGTTGACGATCTTTTAACGCTGTCAAAGCTTCAATCGGGCGATGCGCCGGACGAGCTCCGCGCCGAATTTGACCTTTCCGCCGCTATCGGAGAAACCGTCGAACGCTATCGCCGTATGAAGGAAACGTCGGGCTTCGTCTTCTCCTATGATACCGATGGTGCGGCAAGAGTCTATGCCGACCGTGCGCATATCCTGCGTGTGCTTTCCAATCTCATCAACAACGCTATCAACTACTCGACGGACGACCGTCGCATCGACGTTACCTGCAAGACGGATGGCAAACATGTTACCGTAACAGTGACCGACCACGGTATCGGTATCGACAAGGAGGCGCTCGGGCATATCTTTGAGCGCTATTACAGGGTAGACAAAACGCATAACCGTGCGCGTGTCGGAAGCGGTATCGGTCTTTCGATCGTCAAACGCATTCTTGCCGAATACGATACCGAGTGTCACGTGGAAAGCATCCTCGGCATGGGAAGCCGCTTCTCCTTCTCGCTCCCTCTCGTGACAGAGGCGGCGGAGAAACCGTAATCGCTGCGTTTTCTTTTAAAATTTTCATAACATCTTTACAATATCGAGTAAATGTGATAAAATGAAGGGGAGGTTCCCCTTCATTTTACATTTTATCTTTCGGAGGTTATCATGCAAAACAAGATAAGCGATGCTGATCTTTTATACTATAACGAACCCGCGCACGTGTGGAACGAAGCACTCCCCATCGGCAACGGACGGCTCGGTGCCATGGTGTTCGGCGATCCCGTCACCGATGCACTTGCCCTGAATCTTGACGAATTGTGGACGGGCTATCCGCGCGATGCCGCCGGCAATAACGCAAGAGCCGCCGTTGATGATGCCGCACGCGCCGCCATGGCAGGCGACGATCTCCGTGCAACCGCAATCATCCGCGACAACCTTTCGCGCATCAATGCCGAAGCCTACATGCCGCTCGGTACTCTCAGGATCAACATGGGTGACGGTGAGATCTCCTGCTATAGCCGCAAGCTGACACTGCAGGATGCCGTCGTCCGTACAAGCTACCGTAAAAACGGTGTCAGGTACAAAACCGAGGTGTTTGCCTCGCATCCGCATGCGGTGATCGTATACCACGTGGAAGCCGATACGCCGAAGGCACTCTCTCTGTCTGTCAGCTTTACCTCGGATATGAAGCATACCGTATCGACCGAGGACGGCAAGCTCTGTCTCGACGGCGAGTGCATCGCCAATTCGGAATACAACCGTAAAATGTTTGAGGATCGCAATTTCTTTTACAGCGACGAGCCGGAGAAGCGCGGTATCTCCTACCGATGCGCCGTTTGTGCCGTCACCGACGGTACGGTCACCTGCAACGGCGACACACTCTCAGTCACCGATGCCCAAACAGCAACGCTGTATATCGCCGCCGAAAGCAGCTTCAACGGCTTCGATAAGCATCCCCATCTTGAGGGAAAGCCGTATACTCCCGCCGTATCCGAGCGTCTTTCACGGGCAACAAAGGAAGAATACGAGGCACTACACGCCGCCCATATCGCCGATTTTGCCTCCTACTACGACCGTGTGACGCTTTCGCTTGACAGCGACGGCAAGGAGAACGTCCCGACCGAAAAGCGGCTTCTTTCCTATCATCAAAACGGCGGCAAGGGCGACAACGCACTCCCCGTGCTTCTCTACAATTTCGGTCGCTACCTCGCCATTTCCGCCTCGCGCGACGATTCCCAGCCAATGAATCTCCAGGGCATCTGGAACGACACTACACTGCCGCCGTGGCACTCCAACTTCACGCTGAACATCAATACCGAAATGAATTATTGGCCGATTCTCATGTGCAACATGCCCGAGCTTCACGAACCGCTCCTCAAAATGATCGAGGAGCTGAGCGCGACGGGCGAAGAGGTCGCCCGCAGGATCTACGGCGCACGTGGCTTCGTCGTCCACCATAATTCAGATCTCTGGCGTAATGCCTGCCCCTCGACAGTAGATCCGCGTTGGATGTATTGGCCGATGGCATCGGGCTGGCTCGTCCGTCATTTGTTCGAGCACTATCTTTACACGGGTGACCTTGATTTCCTCCGCAACCGCGCCTATCCCGTCATGAAAAAGGCGGCGCTGTTCTACCTTGATATGCTTTCCGAGGATAAGAACGGCTACCTTATCATGTCACCGTCCACCTCGCCCGAAAACAGCTTTTACAGAGACGGCGGCGAGGCTTCGGTTGCCGCCACTTCGGCAATGACGATGAGCATCATCCGCGACCTGTTCGGAAGCTGCGTAAGGACGGCAGATATTCTGTCGCTCCCCGAGGATGACTTCACCATCGCCGTAAAGGCGGCTCTTCCGCGCCTGCTTCCCATGCGTGTCTCCTCGCGCGGCGACCTGATCGAATGGTACAACGAGGAGAAATACGTGGAGGAAAAGCACAGACACGTTTCACACCTCTATGCGTTGCACCCCGCACACGAGATCACAAAAGAGAAAGCTCCCGCCCTCTTTGCGGCGGCAAAGAAAACGCTCGACTTCCGCGGCGATGCCGGCACGGGCTGGAGCCTCGGCTGGAAGATCAATTTCCACGCCCGCCTTGGCGACGGTGACCGCGCGCTCCGCTTGATCAAAATGCAGCTCACGCCCTTAAACGGTACTGAAGTGGACTACGACCGTGCCGGCGGTACCTACCCGAACCTGTTCGACGCGCATCCTCCCTTCCAGATCGACGGTAATTTCGGTGCCGTTTCGGGCATCACCGAAATGCTGGTTTCGGGCGACGGCGAAAATACGTATCTGCTCCCCGCACTCCCCTCCGAGTGGAAGAACGGCTCTCTTAAGGGAATCCGCATTTACGGCGGCGCTACCGTCGATCTTTCATGGCAGGACGGGCGCCTCACCGATTATCGCGTACACGGAACGCCTATGGGCAAGATCTATTACAACGAAAAAGAGCTGGCGATCAATTGATCGGACAAAAATGCCGCCGCATCAAGAATCCAAAAGCCAAAACCGTGCTTTACAGCCGAAGCGAACCAAACCCATATGGGATTGGTTCGCTTCGGCTATGGCAGGGGGCTTTGCAGCTGTAACAATTTTCCGGGAAATGCACCGAAAAGGATTTTTTCAAAAATCTATTGACAAGCCATCGCCTTTCCTGTATAATAGATGCGTACGGGGCATTAGCGCAGTTGGGAGCGCACAACACTGGCAGTGTTGGGGTCAGGGGTTCGAATCCCCTATGCTCCACCAAAAATTCTCGGGAGCAAAGTTCCCGAGAATTTTTACTTATTACCTCTTCACTCTTCACTCTTCACTTTTCACTAAAAACGCTCCCGTGAATTTTGAAGTAATAGGTAATAGTGAAGAGTTAA
>JAZLAP010000208.1:0-13991 GCA_045613265.1 Eubacteriales bacterium
TAACGCCTCTTGAAAACAGCTTTGCCTCCACTTTTTCCTTCAGTTTTTCGGCGCTCATCGGTACTGTTTCGCTCGTTTTGCTTTGTTTTTGTTCGGCAGAAATGCGTTCTTTTTTCAGTGCCGGCGTTGACTTTCCGGTGCCGTTCTTTGCGGATTTTTTGGTTGTTTTTTCTACAGTTTCTTTTTTTGCCATTCTATATTCCTTTTTCCATACCTTTTAATTGTGTATAAATCTCAATATATTTTTGGGCAGAAATCTTCCATCGAAAGTCAGCGCGCAAAGCGTTGCGGCGAAGCTGATCCCACATTTTTGTATCGTCACGGTACAACGCAACAGCATCCTTGACCTTAAACAAAAGGTCGTGTGCGTTAAAATTGTCAAATCGAAAACCATTTGCATTTTCCTTACCGTACGGAATGATGCTATCATGCAATCCGCCGACGTTGCGAACGATAGGAACCGTACCATAAGCACAAGCGATCATTTGTGCAAGACCGCAAGGCTCGGTCTTCGAAGGCATAAGAAAAATGTCGGAGGCTGCGTATATACGCTTTGAAAGCCTACGATCGAATTGAATCAGTGCGCGTGCGCGGTCACGGTGACGGTAGGCAAGTCCTTCAAATATCTGCTCGTATTTTTTATCGCCCGTTCCCAGCAAGACAAATTGAATGTCAAGTGCCAGCATCTCCTCAAATATGTGAAGCACCAGATCGACACCCTTCCCTTCGGTGAGACGCGTGATCATACTGATAAGCGGAACGTCGGGACGCACAGAGAGACCGAGTTCTTCCTGTAAAAGCACTTTGTTTTGCGCCTTTCCCAAAGAAATATCGCGGAATGAATAGGTGACGGGAATGTCTTCATTTTTGGAAGAAAACACGTTTGTATCTATACCGTTAATGACACCGTCCATCTTGTGCATACACATCTGTACAACATGCTGCAAGCCGAATGCAAAGAAGTCATTACGCAATTCTTCCTTGTAATTCGGGCTCACGGTTGTAATGCGATCCGCGCAGATCATAGCCCCCTTTAAAAGATTGAGACATCCGTCATATTCCAGAACACTTGTGTATTGCGCAGAAAGATCCAAAAGATCGCCGATCACTTCAATGCCGAACTTTCCCTGATACTCAATATTGTGGATCGTAAACACGGTTTTCATGCGTGAAAGCATGGGATTGTTCCCGAATTTCAGCTTAGCATACACAATGGAAAGCGCCGCCTGCCAATCGTTTGCATGTAAAATATCCGGAACAAGATTTTCATGCAGGATAAACTCCAGTACGGCATGTGAAAAATAGGCAAAGCGTTCGCCGTCATCAAAATCACCGTAAAGATTCCCCCGCTTGAAATAATATTCATTGTCAACGAAATAATAGTTTACTCCATGATCCTCCAACCTGTAAACCGCACAATATACGTTACGCCAGCTGTGATAAAACCAAAATTCCGAGATCTTCTGCATTTTTTCACGGTAAACGGAAGCGATCGCCGTGTAAAGCGGCAGGATCACACCAACGCCACTATCCTTGCCAAGAAACCGTTTCACCGATTTTGGCAATGCGCCCATCACATCACCAAGTCCTCCGCTCACGGCGTATGGAGCCGCCTCGCCTGTTACATACAAAACGTTCATCATACACCCTTTATACCTTCTGCCCTTTTCTGATAAAGAATGGGATGGTTTTGTGTCCCGAAAGCGTGATGCCGTCGCTGACTGTTACGTCCTTATCCGCGATCACACAGTGCAGTGTTGTTTCTTCCCCTACGTTCGTGCCTGAAAACAAAACCGAATTTTTCACAACCGCCCCTTTTTTTATCCGAACCCCACGGAAAATAACCGAATTTTCTACCGTTCCTTCTATCACACATCCGTCAGCGATCATACTGTTTTTTACCGATGCTCCTTCTTTATATACGGTAGGTGCGGAATTATGCACATTCGTAAAAATCGGTCGCTCGGACAATCCGAGAAGTGAATGCCGAAGCGTCGGATCTTCAGTCAAGGCAATACTATACGAAAAGTAATCCCTGTAACTGGAAACGCAGGCAAAATAACCGCTATAGCAGTAGGAATAAAAGCGCCTGCTTTCCACCTGCTTCATGAACACGTCGCGCGTCAGACTGTTTCCGTTGTTCTGCTTTGCTTCATATACCAAAGCACGTAAATAGTCGGTTTTCATCACAAAAATATTGGCAGACATTTCGGGATGCTCTTGATCGTAACGATTGCCAAGCTTAAAATCTATGATACGGCCGTCGTTTTCGGACTTTACAAGAAGCATTTGCGTTTTCTTGGTAAAATCAGTGGCAATTCTGACCGTAACGATGGTAATGTCCGCCTCTTTTTCGTTGTGTGCGCGAACAACGTCTGATAGATCGATATTGCATACAAAGTCGCAATCCAGAAGGATCACATAATCTTCCTTCATGTTTTTGATATATCCGTTCTCCATACTCAGCAAAGCCTCAAGTCTAGACGTATACAGCATTGCATTCGGCGAGTGTGCCGTTTGATACGGTGATATGACATTGATACCTCCACTGCGGCGCGCCAGATCCCAATCCTTTCCACTACCGATATGCTCAACCAGAGAACGGTAGTTATAATTCGTTACAACGTTAATATTTGAAATTCCCGCATTCACCATATTCGACAGCGAAAAATCGATCAGTCGGTATCGGCAGGCAAACGGAATTGCCGCAACCGTTCGATCCTCGGTAAGGCGTGACAGTGTGTTGTTGTTCAAATTGGAAAAAATAATACCGGCGGCATTCATTTATTTGCCCTCCCTTTCGTTTTCACAAAGCAGCGTTCGATTTTTGGCAATAACGGAAATATGCCCCTTCGTACCGTCTTTCTCGCCGACTGTGACATTATTACCGATCACGGTATCGCTATCGACAATACTGTAATATACAGCGGCACCGCTTTGCACGGTAACTCCCTCCATCAAGATCGAATGCTTGACACATGCGCCCTTTTCAACGGTAACACCGCTTGACAAGATAGAATTTTCCACGTTTCCCTCGATCACGCATCCCTCGGAGATCATCGCGTTTTTGACAACGGCGCCGTCTCCGATATACTGCGGCGGACGCGGAAAATTGCGGGAATATATGCGAAAATTACGTGCGCCGAGATTCAAAGCGGGCTGTTCCCCCAACAGATCCATATTGGCTTCCCATAGACTCCCGATCGTTCCAACATCCTTCCAATAACCCGAAAAAGGATAAGCAAACAGCCGCGCCCCCTCCCGCAAAAGCTTAGGGATGATATTTTTTCCAAAATCGTTTGAAGATTCTACATCCTCTTCGTCGGCCTCCAAAGCACGAATCAGGGTTTCGGTGGAGAATATGTATATCCCCATCGAAGCCTGATTGTTCTTAGGTTGCTTAGGCTTTTCTTCAAATTCGTAAATGCTGCCGTCCTTGCGCGTGTTGCAGATTCCGAAGCGGCTCGCTTCTTCGGGCGGAACCGTAATCGTGGCGACCGTACATACGGCACGGTTTTTCTTGTGCGCATCAAGCATTTTTGCATAATCCATACGATAAATATGATCTCCCGAAAGGATGAGCACGTACTCGGGATCGTACTGCTTTATAAAATTGATATTCTGATAAATGGCATTTGCCGTTCCTTTATACCAATCCGAACGCTTATTTCCCTGATAAGGGGGTAAAACGCTGAGTCCACCGTTTGAGCGATCGAGATCCCACGGTGCACCGTTGCCAATATATTCGTTGAGTGCTAATGGCTGATACTGTGTCAAAACCCCCACTGTATCGATTCCCGAGTTAACACAATTGGAAAGCGGGAAATCGATGATCCGATACTTACCCCCAAAGGCAACGGCAGGCTTAGCTGTTTGTTGCGTCAATTCATAAAGCCTGCTTCCCTGGCCACCGGCAAGCAGCATTGCAATACATTCTTTCTTTGTATACATTTTTATCCCTCCGTTGAACAAAATCAGATATACGTTTATTGCACGGTATATGACACGATAACAGTATTCCCCTTGCTTTTATCATTCCATACAGATCGAATGCAATAAGAGGCAAAATGTGAGACACTATCGTTCTTGGCATCAACGCAATAGAGCCATTTCAGCGATGCCATCATATCCTACGATAATCATATCACATCTGTATTGTAGAATATGCTCGAAATGATGACCGAAATATTTTTTATTCATCAAATAAAAAGATCCTCTCCCGCAAAAATTGCAAAAGAGGATCATAATATTTGTTTTTCAAGCATGCGCTGTGCGGATATCCGCTTCACCGCGCTGTTACGTTCTCCACCATGGTGTGCCAGCTTTTCTCTGCATCGCGGTATCGCCGTTTTGCACACACGGCATACACATATATGTATACGGCGTCGAAAATTTTTTGCATCCGCAAATGAAACGCGGCAAACGCAAAACAGAAAAAACGCAAAAGCAAGCGAATCGGAAAAGAAAGATATAAAAATGCAAGAATTGTACAAAAACGAATATAGGCAGCAAGCAAAAGAAGCAGCTTTCCAAGCGTCATACAAAACGCAATGCATGATAAAAATGCAACCGTCATATAGGATAAGCGAAGTACGCCGCCAACACTGTAAACGAAAACTGCCATCAATATTCCCGTAATTGTGAAAAAGAAAATGTCAAAAAGGAAGCGTATCAGGACAAAGATCCTCTTTTCGATACATCGGTGCTTCGGAGCAATACGGACCTTCTTTAATAGCGGAAGCTCCACGCTGTCGGGCAAACGAGACGGTGGTATTTTTTTCTGATCTCCAATCAACAAGAGAAAAATAGAAAATACCGTGTAAATTGCACCGAGAAGCACACCGAGCAATGAGGCGCATGAAAGCGCCTCAAAAACAGAATACATGGATATTTCCATTTATTTAAATAACCGGCGAATAAAACCGCCTTTTTTCTCCTCGGTTTCCGAAGCATAATAAACGCCGTCAATATTCCCTTCCACCGACACCTCGCCGCTTTCAAGCGACATTTTTCGGATATGAAGATCATGTCCCTCGATCATCATATCCCCCAACGACGTTTTTAACGATATCGTTTTTTCGTCAAATCCAACAACGTCAAAAACGCCGTCAAGAAATACTTCACGGCGACTTTTCATAATCATGTTATGAGTGGCAGAAGGTGACCCCTTATCGTTCATAATTTATTCCCCTATTCATGATAGAAATAGACCGACAACTCAGCGGTCGGTCTATTTCTATCATATGGGGGGATCATGAATATTATTCCACGACCTCGTACATATCCGAGGCATCCGCCTTCTTTGTACTGTCTTTAATGTCGGTAACGCGTACCTTCAAGGACTTCCCACCAAAGCCGATTTCAATGATATCACCGAGCTTAACGTCGTAGGATGCCTTCGCAGGGCGAGAATTAACGGTGACACGCGACGCATCACATGCATCGTTTGCCACCGTTCTTCTTTTGATAATCCGCGACACCTTGAGAAACTTGTCAAGGCGCATCGTATATCAGCCGTTAACCTTGTCCTTCAGAGCCTTAGCTGCGCTGAACGAAATTGCCTTCGAAGCAGGGATGTCGATCACGGCACCGGTGAGAGGATTGTGACCCTTTCTTGCCTGTCTTTCCTTTACCTCAAAATTGCCGAAACCAAAAACCTGAACCTTGTCACCTGCAGCAAGAGCCTCGGAAATCGCTGCAACAACAGCGTCTACCGCTGCTTCTGCATCCTTTTTCTTCATCTCCGCCTTGAGAGCAACGATATCGATAAGCTGTGTCTTGTTCATAGTAAAAAAATCCCTTTCAAATATTTTATGTCTATTTCTTAGTGTCGGAAAACTCTATACAAATATTTCCGACACATATAGTATAACATACTTTTTTAAATTATCAAGTCTTTTTCATGAAATTCTTGCACTTTTTTCAAGAAAATTCTTATTTTTTGTTGCTTTTGACGAGATTCCAGTAGGATTCCATGGTTTTTGCATCCAAATTCTCAATGAAAAGCCCATCTTTTTCCACTTCATTTTCCATTGCGGAGAAGCGATTCGCAAATTTTTTCCCTGCCGCTTCCGCTGCTTCTTCCGAGGAAACACCCATCATTCTGGCATAATTGGCAACCGCAAAGAACAAATCTCCGATCTCCTCGAACACCTCGTCTTTGGTTTTTGCAGTCTTGACCTCGTTCAGCTCTTCTTCTACTTTTGCCAAGGCATCCTCCGGTGCCGCAAAATCAAAGCCTACCTTTGCCGCAATTTTTGCGAGCTTGTCCGCACGCATCAGTGCGGGAAGCGCCGGCGGTACAGCATCCATTTTCATGGTAAGCGTCTTCCGTTGCTTTTCCTTACTTTTTATCTTCTCCCAGTTACGTAAAACATCGGCACTTCCCTCCACGACCGTCTCTGCAAACACGTGAGGATGACGGTGAACAAGCTTTGCAGTAATGTCATTGATCACATGATCCATCCGAAACTTCCCTTCCTCCTCGGCAATACGCGCATGGAAGACGACCTGCAAAAGCAGGTCGCCAAGTTCCTCCTGCAAGAGCGTTGCATCATCGTTGTCGATAGCCTCGACAACCTCATAGGTCTCCTCGATAAGATCGCCGCGAATACTCTTGTGTGTCTGCTCACGATCCCAAGGGCAACCTCCGGGACTGCGCAACAAACGCATAACTGTGAGTAGATCTTCAAAATCATAATGTGTTTTTTCAGCAATTACTTTAGCGTCATCAGTCATAATGTTATCCTTTTATCCTTTACTGATCAATTTTTTCTTTTGCAAAAAGCCTGAGATTCGCTCGCCGTTGGGCAGAAGTAAAATATCGGCTTCCGAAACGGCACGAAACAAAAAGAGAAATATTATATAAAGTACAGAGACGGCAGCAATGGAAATCAAAGTAGCGATCCCCCCCGAAATGTGTGCGGAAAGATAAGGGTAAAGCAAAAATTTAACAGGCAAGATCGCAATGCCTCCGGCGCAGATCGGGCGTATCAAAAGCTGCGGAAAACGCGGCATGATATGCAAATAGCGCGCAAAATAATAGGTATCGAAAACAACGATGGTCATATAGCAAAGAACCGTGCTGAGCGGAACACCGTACATGCCGATTGAAGGTTTCCCGACAAGAAATATACCCGAAGCAAGCTTGACAACGGCGCCCGAAAGCATGGCAATCAAGGTTTTTCCTGCAAGCTTATGTGCCTGCAAAACCGCGTTCATAACGGTAAGCAATCCGAGGAAAAAGGTCGCAATTGCAAGAATAGACAAAAGCGGTGCCGCGATTGCTGCCGCATTGTCCTCATACAAAAGCGCAAGAATGGGATAGCTGAATGCGGCGATCCCCAATGCCGACGGTATAACAAACAAGGCAACAAGGCGCAACGCGCTTTCGGAAATACGATGCGTCCCCTTTTCGTCGCCGCGCGCAAGCTTACCGGAAATCAAAGGCAAAATTGCGGCAGATATGGGAGACAAAAGAACGATCGGCAAATTATAAATCGGAACGGCAAGCATGGTATACGTGCCGTAAAGCGCGGAAGACTCAGCTTCGGTATATCCGATGCTCTGCAACCGTGACATCATCGTCCCGACGTCAATCAGCCCTGTCAGACTCATAACCGACGATGCCACCGTAATCGGAACGGAAAGCGCAAAAACGCGGCGTAAAGCATTCTTGCCTGCAGGTTCTTGCGAAATGGGGGTAATCAGAAACCGACTGCGCTTATTGTAATATAAATAGGACACAAAAAGAAAAAGAGTGCCGAGAAACACGCCTGCCGTCACGCCGAAGACGGCATATGCAGCAACACGTGGTGCAGAGTATCCCATTCGATAAGCGTAATACGCACCGCCAATTCCGAACACAAGCTTTCCGATCGCTTCAATCACCTCGGAAACCGCCGACGGCAGCATTTCCTGAAAACCGTAAAAATATCCGCGAAACACGCTGAGAAGACACACAAACAGAAGCGTCGGTGCAATTGCCATCATGGAAAAACGGGCGTCGGGATTTTTGATGAGGTCAGCGATCCCTCCCGCAAACAGAAGCATGATCGCCGTTAAGAAAATACCGATGACAAAGAACAAAAGCATTGCGGAACGAAAAATCCGCTTGCTTTCTTCTCGTCTTCCTGCGGCACGATTTTCTGCAATTACAATGGAAATACCGTTTGGCAGTCCGGCGGTTGCGACCATGAAAAGCCATGTATATACTGTATAGGAAGCGCTGAAATATCCAAGACCAACACCCGAGCCAAGCGATTCCTGCGATAGAATATTGGCGATCGGAATTTTAAATAAAAGACCTATGATCTTAACAATGATGTTTGCAATGGAAAGAGATAAGACACCGGAGAAAAAAGCACGCTTGTTCTGTTCCTTTGACAGAATTGGCTCCTTCATCGATATTCCTTCCTGAATGGATTTCTGCTGCGCTCTCTCTTAATCAAAGTAATGTTGATGCACCGATCGAAAATCCGCACGCAGTTTTTCAACGTCCATCGTTTTATATTCACCGTCCTCGTAAAGGATCTGTCCGTCTGCCATCGTAAGTGAAACGTCCGCGCTTTCGGCAGATGCCGCAAGCATCGTCGCATAATCGTAAACAGGGAGATTGTGCAAAGCATCGGTCTCCAGCAACAAAATATCCGCCTTGTTCCCAACCTTGATCTCACCGCAGTCCTGACGTCCCTGCGCTTTTGCTCCATTCTTGGTAGCAAGAGTAACCGCTTCCTTTGCCGTCAGGCTTTCCGGATGTCCCGAAAGCCCCTTTTGCAACAACAGCGCAATTTGCATTTCGCGCAATATGTCAAGACGGTTGTTGGAAGCAACACCATCGGTTCCCAGGGCCACATTAACGCCTGCATCGATGGTTTTCCTCAGGGGCATAACGCCACTGCCGAGCTTAAGGTTGCTAATGGGATTGTGCACAGCCGTTGCACCGTTTTGCCCAAGGATCGCGTGATCCTCGTCGGTCAAATAGACGCAATGTGCGCAAACCACGGGGGAAGAAAAAACACCGTGTTCATAAAAGAATGCCGTTGGTGTCATGCCATGCCGCTCAATACATTCCTTATGCTCCTTTTCGGTTTCGGAAAGATGAAGCTGCATAATAGCACCGCGTTCTTTCGTTAAATACGCCATATATTCCACGGCAGAAGGTACGTTAGTATATTCCGCATGGAGAGAAAGATCGATTTTAACGCGACCGTTTCCCGCGCCGTGATAATGGGTGAACAACGAGATCCCCTCCAGAATGCGGTTATCCTTCGTATAGTCGGCGGCATCGTCAAAGCTCACCACAGAGCGGCTCACGTTTGCCTTGACACCTGTTTCCAAAACGGCACGTACCGTATCCTCGCAAAAAAAGTACATGTCACTGAAGGAAACAACGCCGTTGCGGATCATTTCAGCGATTGCAAGCTTGGTCGCCATATACACGCTTTCACTTGTCAAATGCTCCTCGGCAGGAAAAATGCGGGTATTCAGCCATTCCTGAAGCGGAAGGTCCTCGCCGTAACCACGAAACAATGTCATAGCGGCATGGGTATGTGCATTATAAAACGCAGGTGTCAACAGACGACCGCGCGCATCGATCGTGCGATCAAAGGTCATGTGATCGGGCGCGTGTCGGTCAACGTATGAAATGCGATCGTCCGATATCGCAACGCAATAGGTTTCACCGATTTTGCCGTCCAACATGCATGCATTTTTGATCAGAGTGTTCATTCATCTTTTCCTTTATTATATTCGTAAATTATCCGAGAAATTCATGAAACACAGAATTTTCGGGCAGTAAATGAGACGGAATCGGCTGAATATCGCGGATCTTATCCAAGAGACCGATCGCTTTTTCGCCAAACTCCATATCCTTTTTCATCGAATCCAAGATAGGTTGAAGTTCCGGCTTCAGCATGTTGATACCATACGCCATGGTAGAATCGATGTGAACATCGGATTCGTCAGCGTACGGATAGATATTGGTAACCTCGTTTTTGCGCACGTTTTCCCAAATGTCAAAGATAAAATGCGGAGATGACGCGCGGAATTTATAATCACGCACCAAACGGCGGAAAAAGCGAATTTCGGGTGGCAAAAAGATCTCGCTGCCTATTTTGAGCGAAGAACGCGCTTCGATAAAAATCGAGAGACAATCCGAGTGACCGAGGATCGAGGTGATTTCCGGATAAACCGCTTGTATGCCCTCGAAAAGGAAGAAATCATCATGATCGGCACAAAAGGTACGGTAAGCACCGCGTTCACCAAGCGTAAAATCAAAAGTAGGAACCTTTACTTCCCCGCCGCGGCGGATCGCCTCGACGGTTGACCGAAACAGATCAAGGTCGATCGCCTTCACGGTTTCGTAATCCGGCTCTTCTCCCATTTCCTTTGCGCGACGCTGAATTTCATGTCTGCCATAGAAAAAATCGTCGATCGAAATGATATGCAGATCTCTACCTTCCTTTGCAAACATCGCAGATAAGCGATTTGCCGTCGTTGTCTTGCCGGAGCAGGATGGACCTGCCAACGTTGCCATGCGGAAACGCTCGTTTCCGAGTATTCTGCGACCTGCTTCGCGGACCGCATCATTGTAGGATGCCTCCGAAGCCAAAACAAAGGCTTCCGCCTCCAGAAGATCGGGAAAACCGCTTTTTCCTTCTATCATTATGGTTCCTTTCCGAAAAACCGAAATATCTTTTCACGAAGCGATGGCTTGCCGTCAAGCGGATCGCCCGCGCGAATTTTTTCAGCATCTCTTAGATATTCATACGGATATTTAGGTGTAAATATGCGTTCTATTTTTACGGGAGCACCATTTTCGAGGCGAACAAGCTTTGTTACCGCACCCGCACCGGCGGCAAAAATCGTCTGGATTTCTTCCATCATAAAAATGTTGTACATGCATTCATTGCCTTCGGTAGAATAGCCCACATTCTCAAGATTCCCCACCGTATTCTTCTGACGATACATATAGTACGGCTTGTATCCTGCAAACTTCGTCTTCAGTTGTGAATATTCCACGCACTTTGCAGCATCTCCGCCGGTAAGCGAATATACGTTGCAATTGTTTCTCAGAATGTCTGCCGATTTTTTCACGCAGAACGTATGTACAGTCAGGTTGGCCGGCGCAAGCTCAAGAACACTGTCGATGGTTTTTGAAAATTTTCCGAAATCATCCTCCGGAAGACCGGCGATCAGGTCAACGTTGATGGTACGGATCCCGCTTTCTACGGCAGTCGCATATGCACGGTAAAAATCATCTGCAGTATGGTGTCTGCCAATCGCGCGCAAAACGCCATCATCGAGCGATTGCGGATTTACGCTGATTCGCGAAACGCCCGCATCGCGAAGTACGGCAAGCTTCTCTTTTGTAATCGTATCGGGACGTCCCGCTTCTACCGTGAATTCCATTAACGACGGAATATCGCAACATTCCCCTATTACACGCAGAAGCTTTTGTAACTGCTTTGCAGACAAAACGGTGGGTGTCCCGCCGCCGATGTAAACGGTTGCGACCTGCATACCAAGCTCGCGAATCGTCTGAAAGATGTTACGAATATCAAGATAAAGGCATTCAAGGTAATCGCCTATCAGGGACAGGAGACGATCCGATGTATAGGAAACAAAGGAACAATATGCGCAACGCGACGGGCAAAACGGAATTGAAATATAGACCGAGCAGAGATTGGCAGGCAAACGGCGGATCAGCTTTTGTTCTGTAGAAGCGACAGAGACTGCGAGTGCTGCTTTTTTCGGATTAACGAAATACTCATCTCGCAAAATACGGCGAGATTTCTGTACGCCGTTACCGGCAAGGAGAATCTCTGTTGCCACCTTGGAAGGACGGACCCCTGTCAATATCCCCCACGGCGGCGTATAACCGCCGAGAAACGCCTTTCCCGCATCAAAAATAGCACGTCCGACGGCAATTTTCATCAAGCGTCCGCTATCCACGGTTTCTGCGGGAATGGCAACGCCTTCACCACTGCAGGTTCTGTCGTCAAGCGAGATTGACGCATGTGCTTGGGCTCCGCCGCCTTCAAGCCATGAAGCGCGCACAGATACCACGGGAGTATCCGGCGTCACCTCTTCGGATACTCCGAATTTTGCTCCGGGAAAAAACAGCATACAGAGTGTCTGTACGTAATATTCGTTAATGTCACCCTCAATATGCAAGATCATTTGTTTTTTCCTTTCCGAAGGACGGATGACTCCATTACAATGGTAACAGGTCCATCCGCTATCATATCAATTTTCATATCTGCACCAAACACTCCCGCCGCCACAGGATCAATTCTTTCCCGTAAGCAGTCGATAAAGTATCTGTATAGAGTATCCGCTTCGCTCGGAGAAGCAGACATGAGGTAATCGGGACGGTTACCGTGTGCATAATTCGCCTGCAGGGTAAAGTTGGAAACAACAAGTGCTCCCCCCGAAACATCGATGAGTGAGAGATTCATCTTGCCGTTTTCGTCCGAAAAAATACGTAGCTTCGCAATCTTATCGGCAAGCAGGCGCGCATCGGTTTCATCATCGCCTTGCCGCACGCCGAGCAGAATCAGAAGACCGTGATCGATTTTTCCCGAAGGATAGCCGTCGGCGACCACGGAAGCACGAAGCACTCTTTGTAACACAGCAGTCATAATAACATCCTTCTAAGCTTAACAAAATCCCCGGCTGACCGAAAGAACCGACGGTATCGCACGAAGACGAGAAACAATCGATTGATAGTGATCGGTATTTTTACAACTAACGGCGAGATTAATGAGAGAATCATCTCCCGCACGTTGTGAATGGATCTGCAGAATGCAGACCTTCATATCGGCAAGCGTACGTGAAATATCGGCAAGAACACCAATGTCAGAGGTGGTGCGAAGCAGAATCATAGCCTCGTAGCTGCCCACAGCATCGTTTTCCTTCCCAGCAGTCTGCTCCCATTCGGCAGAAATAAAGCGTCCTTCATTCACGGGGTTTTCACGGCTCGTGATCAAATTGGGGCAATCGGATTTGTGCACCGAGACACCGAAGCCCTTTGTAATAAAGCCCACGATAGCATCGCCGGGTAAGGGATTGCAGCAGCGCGCGAATTTCACGGCGCAACCGTCCTGACCGTCAATAATCACACCACCGCTCTTTTTATTCTTCCGCACCTGCTGCGCATTCTGGGATACGACCGGTATTGATGGCTGCTCGGGCTCGGGGAGCTTGACTATGCGATCAAATTCGTCCTTCAGCCGATTGGCGATTTTTGTCACGGTCAGCCCGCCGTAACCGATCGCATTATAGAAATCATCGGCTTCGTGGAAGCCGGTTCGGCTTGCAACGTTTTCGACAACGATCTCCATTTCCTCTTCGGTAAAGGCGCGATTATAACGACGAAGCTCCTTTTCGATCTCATTTCTGCCAAGAACGATGTTATCGGTACGCTTCTCACGCTTAAACCATTGGCGAATCTTGTCGCGCGCCTCGCTTGTTTTTACGATCTTCAACCAGTCGCGGCTGGGACCCTTATCCGCACTGCCGAGAATGATCTCGACGATGTCACCGTTTTCAAGCGTCTTATCGATCGGCACCATGATTCCGTTGACCTTAGCACCGATCATGCGATTTCCGACGGCGGAGTGAATGGCATAAGCAAAGTCGATGGTGTTCGAGCCGAAAGGAATCGAACGCAGGTCACCCTTTGGCGTAAACACGAAGGTCTCATCATGAAAGAGATCGATCTTGAACGAACCGATGACCTCATCAACATCGTGCGAAACCGAATTGGTTTCCAGAAGCCGCGAGATCCATGCAAGCTCTTTATCCATGGCATGTCCGCGCGTTTCGCCGCTTTTATACTTCCAATGCGCCGCGATACCGTACTCGGCAACGTGGTGCATCTCAAAGGTACGGATCTGCACTTCAAAAGGTACGGCGCCGTGTCCGATGACCGTGGTATGCAACGAACGATACATATTGGATTTCGGTGTTGAAATATAATCCTTGAA
>JAZLAP010000209.1:0-24860 GCA_045613265.1 Eubacteriales bacterium
TGGTTGGTCGGCTCGTCAAGGAGCAAAATGTCCGGCTCGCGTGCCAGAAGGCGCGAGAGGGCGAGCCGCGTATGCTGACCGCCCGACAGTGAGGAAACAGGTCGGTCCACGTCGGATTCCGAAAAGCCCATGCGGAGAAGCATGCCCCGACATCGTGAGCGGAATTCAAGGCCGCCGTCCTTCGCGAACTGCGCGTGGAGCGCCGAAAGCCGCGCCGAAAGCCCTGCGATCTCGCATTCCTTTGCCGCTTGCAGGGCTTTTTCGGCCGCATTGATCTCCTCTTCCATCGAAAGCAGCTCGGGAAATGCTTCGATCATATAGGAATAAAGCGTTGTGTCGCTGTTTTCACACATGACGGCAACATCCTGACGGAGAAGCCCGATTGTCTTACCCTTGGCGATGAATATATCGCCGCGGTCGGGTGTGTATTCACCGGTGATCACCCGAAGGAGCGAGGTCTTGCCCGCACCGTTTACACCGATAATACCGAGACGGTCGCCCTCGTTCACCGAAAAGGAAACGTCTGAAAGCACCGTGTGCTGTCCGAATGACAGCGTAATTCCGCTGACGCCCAGTACGATCATGACTTCTCCTTTCGTAAGAAATTTTATTATATTATTATACTATACTTCACAAAAAAAAGCAACCGCTTTTCCCGTAAAAAAAGGAAAAGCGGCGTATTTTTTACAACAGCCTTGCAATAAGGCAAAAATGTAAACCAAACTTTACAAAAACAAGGGGCGCAGCTGCTTGCCGACAAGGGCTGCATCCAGCGCTTCTCCGATGCGTGAGAAGTCGGCGACGAGCGAGTGCGGCTTTTTTTCGGGATCGTCCTGTCGCATGGGTACAAAATAGATTTGCTTGCGGAGCAAAAGACGTGCGATGTTTTCGAGGTTTGCCGACATGGAGTCGTTTGAGGCGAGCGAAAGAAGCGTCGGACGATCACAGCGTAAATGCGCTTTTGCCGCCATGGTGACGGGGGTATCGGTAATGCCGCGCGAGATCTTGGCGAGCGTGTTGCCGGTGCAGGGTGCGATCACCAGTGCACGGAGGGGCGTTTTCGGGCCGAGCGGCTCTGCACTTACAATATCCGTGATCGGCGCACGTCCCGTTATACGCTCCATCTCGGCAAGAAAATTGACCGCCTTGCCGAAGCGTGTGTCGGTGGTGGCGACGGCGACCGAGACGATGGGTTGGACGTCGTAGCCACGCTTGACGAGTGCCTGCATCTCGCTGAGCGCATCGCGCATTGTGCAGAAGGAACCGCAAAATGCATAGCCTATCATAGAGATTCTCCTTTCAGATAACGAAGTGTGACGGCGAAAATACGGTCTGCCGCACTGTAGGGAAACAGCTTTCCGGGGAGCGAGGGGGCGGCGATGTATGCGTATCCGTCCGGGATCTGTGCGCGTTCAAGTCCTGCAAGCTCGATCAACGGAAGCTCGCCTTTCGGTACGGGTGCGGGAAGCGAGATCGGCGGCGGAACGGTGTTGACGGCAAAGTCGGCGTGCGGCAGCTTCTCCCCGAAGCCGATGGCGACAGCACCGCACATGGCGGCGAGCGTTCTGGATTCCTGCCGCCGTGCCACCACCGTCACACGCGCGCCGAGCTTTATGAGACGGTGAGTGAGATGGCTGCCGATGCGTCCGAAGCCAAAGATCAGGATATGCGCATCCGCAAGCGCGCGCTCGGTGTTTTCGTACAAAAGTCTGAGTACCCCCTCGGCGGTCAATGCCGCATTTTCCTGGGTAAAGCTCTCGTCGCAAAGGTAATCGATGAGATGCAGATCCTTGCGCTTCGTGTTGTCGGGCAGGCGTCCGCCGAACAGGTACGCGCCGCTTTTCACGTGCTTCAGCATGGATTCGATGGAAAGCGCCGTCCCAGCAACGGTTTTTCCGTCCCGCGTCACGGGGATCGGCAGGATCACGACATCCGAAACGGCAAGCCGCCGTGCAAGTGCCGATGAAGCCATGCTGTGCGTTTCGTCGAAAAAGCCGCCGACCGAAAAGCCCTTGTCGCGCAGGATCGTTATAAGGATCTGTTGGCGGCGATCGCCGCCTACAATGGTAACGGTCATGTGTTCTCCTTTCTATACGATTTCAAATTGTCGGAAAAGCAATTCACGACAGTATATGCCGTATATCCGCCGCGTGCGCGCTGTAAATGCGTTATAGCCGAAGAAAGCCGAACCCGCAAGGTTTCAGTCGGCAGAAATCACCGTATACATCAGAGAAATTTGCTCGGAATATATAAAAAAGGAATTTTCGGGGGTATGCCCTTTCGTTCACGCTTAACGCGTGCCTCTCTTCGGCTATAAGGGACATCGAGGACGTCGATCGGGGGGATGAAAATCCACAATGCCGAAATGTACCCGAAGCTACTGCACGCATACAAGCTTTTGCGGTATGCACCCCCTTTTTTACCCTTTCGGCACAAGGGTCTTGACACGGATGCTTTTTTGTGTTACAATGGTTGCAACCGATTGCAAAGGAGAATGACAGGATGGAGAAAATGACGATCTACACGCTTGCGAAAATGCTCAACATGACGCCGTCCATGGTAAGCCGTGCGCTGAATCCCGAGGGGCGCATCAGCGAAGAAAAGCGAAGAATCGTCCTTGCGACGGCGGAAAAATACAATTTCCGTCCCAACCGCTTTGCCTCGCGTCTCTCCATGAAGCCGATTCGCATCGGGGTTCTGATCCGCAGCAATTTCAAGATCAACACCGACAAAATGATCGAGGGCATTCGTTTGTCGCACGCGCAGCTGAAGGATTACAAGATCGAATACGATATTACGGTTTTGGACGATACCGCCTCGGACGATACGCTGCTTGAAAGGCTCGACCGCTATCGGCAGTGCGACGGCGTTATTCTGTCGGGCATGAGCGCACCGCGCTATACCGCCGCCATCCGCGACCTTTACAAGGATAACCGTAACATCGTGCAGGTGCAGTCGGTCAACAAGGATGCGCCTTCGCTCTTCAGCTCAAAGCACGATGAGGCGGTCGCCGCAGGACTCGCGGCGGATTTTCTGCATGGCTCGCTTCGGCATTCTCCGCGAAAAAATCTGCTTTTGTTCACAGGCGACAGATCCAGCACCGTACACGACAATGCGGCAGCGGCGTTTGCGCGCTTTTGCGACGAAAAGGGGATGACACTGCTCTGTGCCGTGGGTATGAAGGATAACGAGAACTACCTCGCCACGATCCTTCCCGACGTCTTCGCACGATACGGCGACCGCCTTGACGGCATATATATCACGAGCGGGCTTTCGGAGCGGCTTTGTCAATACATAGAGCTGCACGGCATTGTCCTGCCACTCGTCGCCTTCGATACGCACGACGGGATCAAGCACTACGTGGAAAAGGGAATCATTTCCGCCGCGATCTCGCAGAACGTGACGCATCAGATGCAGGTGGCGTTTGGCGGGCTCGTCGAGCATATCATCACAAATCGGGAATGTCCCTCCGCTCTGTATACCGACGTCAACCTGATGTTAAAAAGCAATATGCACCAATTCGACTAAAAGTTTTTACCCGCCGTGCAACCGATTGCACGAAAAGAAAAATAAAAAAGGAAAATAAAAAGCAAAAAGGAAAAGGAAAAAGACTATGCTGATCCCGAAAATTGTTACTTCGATCTCGTCTATGGTTTTGAAAAACGGACTCTTCAACGCATCCTGCAAAAGGGATCTGATCACGAGCGACCATAAGCATCGCTTCAACATGATCATGTACGCCGTATGTATTCTTCTGTTCGGCGTGGGATTGATAAGGGGGAGCATATCGCTTTATACGGTATTGCTCGGCGTTTTGTTCGGCGTGGTAACCGCGCTCAACAATTTGTATACGATGAACGCGCTTTCCGAGGGGCCGATGCACATCACCCTGCTCATCACCACCTCGTCGATGATCATTCCGACGATGTCGGGCGTTTTTTTCGGAGAGAGCTTCAGCCCCTATAAGCTGATCGCGGTCGTCGTTCTGATCGGCTTCATTTATCTGTCACTCGGTACGGGCGACGGAAAGCGGATCAATAAGAGGTGGCTTCTGTTCGTGATCCTGTCCTTCGTTTTTCAGGGAAGCATCGGCGTTTTGCAGAAGATCCATCAGGCGTCCGAGCATAAGGCGGAGCTTTCGGGCTTTCTGTTCGTTGCCTTTATCTGTTCGCTGATTTACAGCAGGATTATGGCACGAAAGGGCTTTAAGGAGCTGCACTTTCAAAAAAAGCACGTCGTGATTGCTGTTCTGTGCGGTCTGTGCACCTACGCCATGAACATTCTGAACCTGCATTTGTCCGGAGTTCTGCCGAGTCAGGTGTTTTTTCCGCTCGTCAACGGAAGCTCGATCGTCTTAACGTCACTCATGTCGGTGATCCTCTTTAAGGAAAGGATCACGAAAACCCAGCTTGTTGGCCTGTGCGGCGGTATTGCATCGCTGATCGCGATCTGTCTTGTGCCGTAAGAGGCAAACGGGGGATAGGATGAATGATACAAACGGTAACCGGTGAAATAAGTAAAAAAGATCTTGGAACAGTCCTCATGCACGAGCATATCAGCTGTGCCTCCGTCTCCCTTCGTCGCGCCTTTGGCGATAAGTGGCTTGATCCGTCGCGCGTTGAGGCGTTGGCGACCGCGACACTGAAGCAGGTGAAGCAAAGGTACGGAGTCGGGCTTTTCGTTGATGCCACGCCCATCGACGTCGGCAGAGACGTTTTACTGCTGAAGGCGGTATCGGAGGCTTCGGGTGTTGCCATCGTTGCGTCAAGCGGCCTATATTATTTCGAAGGCATTGAAACGCAGAATAACGGCGCGGAGGAGCTTGCCGAGCTTTTCATCGACGAATGTAAAAACGGCATCGAGGACACCGGTATCAAGCCGGGAATATTAAAATGCGCCACGGGAAGCCTCGGGCTCACCGAGGATAATCTGAAAAAGCTCTCTGCGATAGGGCTCGTACAAAAGGAAACGGGATTGCCGCTTTACGTGCATTGCGAGCATGACGGAGATATTGCCTTCCGACAGCTTGAAGTCCTACTGCAAAACGGAGCAAGGAAAGAGAAGATCATTATAGGGCACGCCGCCCTTCGTCCCGACGCCGCATATCTTGAAGAAATACTGAAACGCGGCGTATATATCGGTATGGATCAGTGTTACTGCTACCCCGACCGCGCGGAGGCTATCGCCAACGCCTTAGTGACGCTTTCCGAAAAAGGATATGAGGAAAGAATTCTTCTGTCGAACGATTACTGTGTGCATAGCGATTTTTGCCCCCATCGGAAGAACGGATTTCATCTCACGGCAGAACAGCATACGAAGGGATTTTCGTATATCCTCGACGAGCAATATAAAGCATACCTTTCGGCAGGCGGTAAGGAAGAAATCTATCAGAAAATGCTTTGCAAAAACCCTATCGGTCTTTTGGATACAGAATAAAAACGAGGTATAAAATTATGGCTGATACTTTCGCTTGGGAGGGCGCGTTCCCGCCCGTAAAGGTGTTTGGCAACCTGTATTTCGTGGGAACCGTTCCCGCATCCACGCATATTCTTGACACGGGCGACGGCCTTATTATGTTTGACAGTGGGTATCAGCATTCGCTTTATCTTGTCATTCACAATATGTATCTTTCGGGGCTCGATCCGCGCAATTTGAAGTATATCCTTCATACGCATGGACACATCGATCATTTCGGCGCAACGCGCGCGCTCGTCGAGCTTACGGGGGCAAAAACTGCGATCGGCAGACCCGACAGAGAGTACGCAAACGGCAAGCTCGACCTTTCTTACGCAAGAGAGCTGGGGATGGAGTTTCGCGAGACCTTTGAGCCTGACGTATTGTTCGACGACGGCGATACGCTTACGCTCGGAAACGCAAAAATAACCGCCGTTGCCACTCCGGGTCACACACCGGGCGCGATGTCCTATTTCTTCGACGTCAGCGACGGGAAGGAGACCTATCGCGCGGGACTTCACGCAGGCTCCGGCATCAATACGATGTGCAGGGAATTTCTCGACAAATACGGACTTCCGTATTCGCTGAGGGACGACTTTACGGCGTCCATGCGACGCTTGAACGAGGAAAGAGTGGACATTTTCCTCGGCAACCATATGCAACAAAACAAAACCGACGAAAAGGCAAAAAAATTAAAGAACGGTGATAAATACGCCTTCGTTGATCCCGACGAATGGCAAGAGTATAACCTTTGGTGCATTGATAACCTTGACAGAATGATAGAAACGGAGAATTCTTTAAAATGATCACAGAGCCTCGATTCAGCTTTGATTACGAAAACGTGCATTACGAAAACGAGTCTGAAAAGGACAGCGTTTCGCCGGACAAAAGCGTCACCGTCAGCGCACAAAAAACGCTTTACGAGGAATTCGATGCGATCGAATGGGTGATGCAGCACGAAAATCACGGAACCGAAAAAAGCGGCATTCTTTCCTCCATCAACGACGCGGACGTCTTTTTGCCGCTTTCGGTTCCCACACCGAAGAAGCCCGGATATATGCCGAAGGCGGGCGACCTGTGCGTCATCGCGATGAACGGAATGATTGATCCCGATTACTATCGCGACGACGATACGCGCAGTGCCGCCGAATTCAATCTTTCTTACGAATATCTCGACAAGGTGCAGGGGCGCAAAAGATGCTTTGCCAACACCGCCTGCCGCTCCAGCGACGGAACCATGCCCTTCTTTGACGTAACCGCAAACGGCGGCGGCTATATCGTTGCGATCGGTTGGACGGGCGATTGGCGCGCGGAATTTGTCGGCAGTGACGAGGGCGTTCGCTTCAAGGCAGGACTGAAAACGACACACTTTTATCTGGAGCCTTTCGAAAGGCTGCGAACTTCTTCCATCCTGGTGATGGCGTACACACCGGAAGAGGACAAATACAATAAATTCCGCCGCTTGATCAAAAAGCATTTTTCGCACAAGCGTTCCGAAGAGATCCGCGATGGGATTTTGGCGTTTGAGCTGTGGGGCGGCCTTCCGTCCGAGGAAATGAAAAAGCGCATCCGTGAGCTTTCAGCGAACGGAATACGCTTTGAAGACGTCTGGCTGGATGCGGCGTGGTACGGAGACTGCCAAAATTGCATATCCGCCTACGAGGGCGACTGGTGGGAGCAGGCGGGAAACTGGAAGGTTAACCGTCGCGTGCATCCGAACGAGCTTCGGGATGTCGCCGCGTGCGCCGAGCAGAACGGTATGCGTCTCATGCTTTGGCTCGAGCCGGAGCGCGCCATGGATATCACAGAGGTAACAAAGGCGCATCCCGAGTGGTTTTTGAAGCTTGAAAACAATCCGTCCTATCTCCTCAATTACGGTTGCGAGGAAGCCCTCAATCACGTTTATCACGTAATAGAAAAACACGTGGAAGACTTACATCTTTCGTGTTACAGACAGGATTTCAACGAATACCACGTTGACGCTTTCTTTGCAAAGAACGATACCGAAGATCGCCGCGGCATTACCGAGATCAAGCATATTACGGGAATGTATCGGCTGTGGGACAGTCTCCACGAAAAATTCCCCGATCTTCTGATCGACAACTGCGCAGGCGGCGGCAGACGCATCGATATCGAAACGCTGAAGCGCTCGATCCCCTTTTTCAGAAGCGATTATCAATGCAACTTCAATGAAAATCCCGAGGTTTTGCAAACGCATAACGCAAACATCTCCCTCATTCTCCCCTATAACGGCTGCACAAGCAAAACGAAATCCGATACCTACGCCATCAGAAGCGCCTATTCGTCGAGCTTCGGCGGTGCGTTCTATAACGCCGTCTTTCAGACAATGAGCAAGGAGGATCTTCTGTGGGCGAAAAAAATCACCGACGAATACAGAAGCATCCGTCGGTATTTCAGTAAGGATTTTTATAATCACGCTTCAATCGTCTTCGATCCGACGTCGTGGGCGATCTTCCAGTACCACGATCCCGAAACCGAAAGCGGCATCGTTATGGCGTTCCGCCGCGAGGCGTCTCCGTTTGATCGCGTAACGGTCAAGCTCAACGGCTTGCAGAGCGGCAGATCCTACAAATTCAAAAATCGGAACGATGACACCTGCCGTTCTTCCGAAAGCACGCTCGACATTCTTCTTCCCGAAAAGCGAAGCTCCGTGATCTTCGAGTATCACCCGTAAAACGGTTGCCGCGGCTCTTCAAACCCCTCATTTCCGCTTTTTTCGGTATTGAGAGGGTGAAAGCCCCGTGTGCTCCTTAAAAACGTTGGAAAAATAGTTTGAATTTTCAAAGCCCACCGCAAAGGCGATCTCGGTTATGTTGAGATTTGAATAAAACAAAAGCGACTTTGCATCCTCAAGACGAATATCCGTCAGATATTCGCGAAAGCTCTTGCCCGTCCGCTTTTTGAACTTGTGACTGATATAGGAGCGGCTGAAGCGGAAGTGATCGCAGATCTGCGAAAGCGTGATGTCGCGGGAATGATTGCGCATCACGTATCGCAAAACACGCTCGATCTGGTCCTTTTCGTTAACGCCGCTATCCTGCATGTTGACGTAGGCAAGCGTGAGCATATGACAAAGCGGCTGTATCAGCGTGTTGATACGCTTCTCCTCGGGCATATCCTCCTTCAGCGAACGGTAGGCGGCGGCAAGCTTTTTTTCGGGAATGCCGTACTTCCTTGCGGTCCTCGAAAGATAGGAGTCGGCATCCTCCGTTTTGTAGCCGCTGACCGAAATAAAGCCGAGCACCTCGTTTTCTCCGCAGATCGGGTACACGTATTCCCGTACCCCCGCAAAGCAACTGCCGCAATAGGCACCCGTTTTGCATTTTTCGAAAACCTTTTTCTGTCGCTCTACACAATGCTCCTGCGCATTGCCGAAGCTTTTGATGTAAATACAATAGGGGTTGTCGTGCAGGTTGAAGGTGATCAGCTCGCTCAGTGTGATCAGCGTTTCGTTTCCCTTCGGATGCAGGCTGACGTAAAGGTGGCATTCGCTTTTTAGGAACAATATGTAATTTTTGATATCCTCTATACAGTTCATTTTATCTCCGTGCACGTTTTTATATATTTTATGCGCAAAAACGAAAGATTTTTCCTGCCTTTCGTGCTACCATTATAGCATGGATGATTAGAAAATGCAATAGCCCGTGTAAAATTTACGCCATGTGTCGTAACGACGGCGGTTGCACGTTGTGAAAACGCTTTTGTATTCCGTAAGCATTTTTCAATTTTGCGAAAATCGATAACCTTGCGGAAAAAATCCATGCGCATGCTGAAACATATACTGTTCGACGCTTTTCGGCTGTGGTACAATATAATATAACGGATGAATACAAACGGGCGGTGTCACCGCTCGTATGGATAAACATAGATCGATCATTTCCCGACAACAATCTGACGAAAACAAAAAGGAGAACATTATGAAAAACCGCAAAACAAGGCTTTCCATTCTTCTTCTGCTTGTCCTCGCGTTTACCTGTGCCTTCGGCTTCGCTTCGACGGCAACGGGCGATACGGTAGAGGCGGCAAAGGCAAGCGTATTGACCTACGAGGGTATGCTTGCGCGCACCACGGGCGATTCGGGCATCCGCTCGCTTTTCCGTATCGACAAGGAAGCGCTCGCTGCCTTGGAAGCAGCCGACTACAAGGTGGAGATCGGCGCTTCGATGGCGACCGCATCCATCAACGGTATGCGTTATAACGAGGTCTCCGACCTCACCGTTTCGTATGACGAGGAAAAGGGCTACGTCTCCGACGCAAATAACGCCGGCACGGTCGTTGTCTATTCCTCGGACAACAACTCCTACGCAACGAATAAGTATATTTCGGAAAACGGTGAGTCCTACCGCTTTGCCTTCACCACGCTTTTCAGTGAGAGCTACGAGATCGCGGCGGCTTATAGGATAGAATTCTGCTACCGCGGCTTCGTTGCCTTGACGAAGAACGAAGAGACCGAAATCCTCTACGTTAACGCCGACGGCGACAACTTCGGAAGCGACATTTCGCTTTACGAGATCGTCTCGTATTTCGTCTCGGGCGACTATACGGGCGAAATGGCGGAGGAATACGCCACACTTCCGAAATTCTTGGAGATCGTCGAGGCGGTCAGAGCCGAGTACCCCGACGAGCCGGAGGAATGGGACGGCGTTTTGTTTGAAGAAACGCTTGCGAACATTGCAGCAAAAAAAGCACCGGGCGTGTCGATCTATGAAAAGGCAACGTTCTTGACCGATGCCGGAGACGGCTACTACACGTTCGGCACCGGTTCTACGGCTAGAAGCTACATAGACATCACGGTGAACGTGACGAAAGCCGGATTCTACAACGTAAATTACGTAGGTGACACCAGCGCCAGCAACACGGGAAGAGTACAGGTGAAGCATCACCTTGTCGATGGTGGCACGGCAGATACGGAATTTTCATCGGCGTTTTTCTATACGAAGGGCGCACACGGTAGCTATGACAGCGAGGGTAATCCGCAGTACGCTTTGGGATGCTCCTTATATTTGACGGTCGGTGAGCACACGCTTCGCATCTATGCTGCGCATGCCGGCTTGTCTGTGAAGGCGATTCAAATCAAGCTTTCACAAGAGGTCGATTTGGACGAAACGAGTGTGATTATAACGCAAGAACGAGCCAATTTGGTATCTTCGACAGTTACCGTTTCGGCAAAGGAGGCAGGGACATATACTCTTTATATTCTCGGTGCTTTCTGTGCGACTCCGTCTAGTCCTACTACGTTTGCAATCAACAGTCAAGAGATTTCTTTTGCACCGAACGTTGCGGCAAATGTCTATTCACAAACTTACCTCAATACGATCGGCGAGTTTACGCTTTCAGAAGGCGATAATACGCTCACGATATCGGGCAAACAAAGATTTGGTATATGGCAGCTATATTTCGTAAAGGTCGGAACATCCTCCCCCGACACTCCCGATACCCCCGAAACGCCCGACACTCCCGATCCCGTAACGCTTGACGCTCCCGTCGTCACGCTCGACGGCGCGGTGGCTTCTTGGGCGGCTATCCCGAACGCAAGCGGCTACGTTTATACGATCAACGGCGGTGCAGAGCAGAGCGCAAGCGGTCTCTCGGTTACGCTTACCGATGGCGACACCCTCGTCGTCAAGGCGGTCGGCGACGGCGAGAATTATCTTAGCAGTGCATGGTCGAATGCGGTAACCTACGAAGCACCCGAAACGCCCGACACTCCCGATCCCGTAACGCTTGACGCTCCCGTCGTCACGCTTGACGGTGCAGTGGCTTCTTGGGCGGCTATCCCGAACGCAAGCGGCTACGTTTATACGATCAACGGCGGTGCAGAGCAGAGCGCAAGCGGTCTCTCGGTTACGCTTTCCGACGGCGACACCCTCGTCGTCAAGGCAGTCGGTGACGGTGAGAATTATCTTAGCAGTGCATGGTCGAATGCGGTGACCTACGAAGCACCCGAAACGCCCGACGAGCCCGATGAGCCCGACGAGCCCGACGAGCCGGTTGACAATGAGATCTTGTTTGAAGGCACGATCGCGGATATGCTCGCAGGAAATACAAGCGGCGTAACGCTTTATAACAACACCTTCCTGACCGATACCGATGGTGACGGCTACTATGCGTTTGCTTCTGCGGGCACCAACGGAACGACCTACTACATCGAGATCGTGTTGAACGCGGGCGCGGCAGGCTATTACGATATTAACTTTGATTACATAAACGGCTCGACGCGAGCAAGCAGCCTGAGGGCGCACCTTGTTGTGGACGGAACGCCGTATACGTATTATTCCGTAGCCACCTTTGCCAAGAGTGCAGAATCGGGAGCAGGCGAGTACGGTCTCGGTACGACGCTGTATCTCTCCAAGGGTACGAATACGATTCGTATTTACCGTACCGGTGCTACCGATCTTAACGTAAAGGCGATTCAGGTCAAGCTCGCGGCAGCAGTCGCGGAATCTGTGCCGAGCGTCGTGATCGAACAGGCACAGGCAAGCACGAAGAACTCCACGTTTACCTTCACGGCACCCGAAGCCGGGGCTTATAAGCTTTACATCCTCGGTGCCAACAACGCCACCGGCAAAAATCTTTCGTCGTTTGACGTAAACGGAAACACGGTTTCCTTCATTCCCACCGCAGAGAACAAGGCGGATGCGTTTACCGAGACTATGTTCTACGAAATCGGCGAGTTTACGTTGGCGGAGGGTGAAAACACGCTGACGGTAACCGGCATGGGTAGCTGGTTCAGTATCGCTCGCGTGCATTTTGCCAAGGTCGGCAATTATTCCGATCCCGACACACCCGACACACCCGACGAGCCTGAAGTGCCCGATCCCGTAACGCTTGACGCTCCCGTCGTCACGCTTGACGGCGCGGTTGCTTCGTGGACGCCCGTCGCCAATGCGTCCGGCTACGTCTACAAGCTGAACGGCGGTGCAGAGCAGACCGCAAGCGGTCTCTCGGTTACGCTTTCCGACGGCGACACCCTCGTCGTCAAGGCGGTCGGCGACGGTGAGAATTATGTTGACAGTGCTTTTTCAAGCGCCGTCACCTTTGACAAAAAGACGGTTCTCGCCACCCCCCTCGTCACGGTCAGCTCCAAAACGGGGGTTGCTTCGTGGGAAGCCGTTACGGGTGCGAGCGGCTACGCTTACAAGATAAATGGCGGCGAAGCACAAACGACCTCCGCCACCTCGGTCACGCTGACGAAAAACGGTGATACGATCACGGTAATGGCACTCGGCGGCGGCGATTATCTCGACAGTGCTTGGTCAACGCTCACCACCTACGCAAAGCCGGTTGCGCTTTCTGCCCCCGTCGTGACGGTGAGCGCGGGTGGCGTTGCCTCGTGGGAGGCGATCACGGGCGCGACCGCGTACGCCTATAAGGTAAACGGCGGCGCAGAAAAGATCACCACTGCTACCTCGGTACAGCTTACGACCGACGGTGACGAGATCGTCGTGATGGCAGTCGGCGACGGCGACCGTTACCTTGACGGCGCGTGGTCGGAGGCGGTTGCCTTTGTGAAGACCGAGTTTACCGTCAACGTAGCGGACACCGTTTCCGCATCTACGGGCTTAACGCTCGAAAGCGACGGCTACTATCTGTTAACGGCGGCAAAGGAAGCCAACTACATTGAGTTTACCGTTGATATCATTGTTCCCGGTCTTTACGGCATCAGCCTTGATGCAAAGACGGGAAGCGGCGCAACGGCACGTATCTACTTTAAGAACACGACCGATAAGGGCGACGGCTGGGTAGATCACTCTACGACGTGTCAGATCAGCGAGGGAACTGCTACCGCGCTTGGCACAGTCATAGCAAACCAATACCTCTACCAAGGCACGAATACCGTCCGCATCTATCTTGAGACGGGCGACGCTCCCGTTAGCTTCAAGTCGATCCGCCTCTCGCTCGTCTGGAAGGACATCGCCGATACGAAGCTTATCGTGTCGGAGGACAATGTATCGAACGTCGTTGGCGGCATTGATGGCACGGGCTATAACGGGCTTGCGGCACTTCCTTCGGGCATAATGGCACTTCGCGGCTACGATAACAATCCGGCATCCGCCACCTTCGCGCTTCCGAGAGTTTCTCGCTCGGGTATGTATGACGTCTACGTCGTGGGCGCGATGTATATGGAGCCGACCTCAAACAAGGTGACATTTGCTTGCTCCAACGGAACAACGTTTAGCCTTCAGCCCGAAAGAGCGGGGCACTACGCCGAAGCCCGTCTTTATAAGCTCGGCTCTCTCTCTCTTCTCCCCGATACCGATTACACGATGACGGTAACGTCACCGAATATGTGGACGAATATCCACGCCTTCTATCTTGTCAGAACCGGCGACATTCCGACCTCGGTATCCGCTTCGGTCACGGTCGATCCCGAAAACAGTAAGATCGACGCGAGCGTTCTTTTCTCCGGTGATACGAATTATCTCACGGTAGGACTGTACGGCGTAGGCGATACGCTGATCCGTCCCGTCTTCTATGAAAAGACCGCATTCGTAGAGAATCTCATGGTTTCTCTCTCGCTTAGCGAGGAGGAGATCCCCGCCCTCAGGTATATTGCGATCTTCCCGACGGCTAATGCCGGCGAGACTGTTCCGCTTGACGACATCGTATATATTTACAACGTCGACGGCGGCATTACGGCAACGGGATATACCGCAAATAAAGAGACGGGCGAATTCTCGGTCACCTTTGACTTCGTAAGCTTTGCCCATAAGTACGTGACGCTGGTTATTACCGATGCAAACGGTAATACGCTGGCGAAGAATTATACGACGCTCCCCGAATATGCGACGAGCGGCGTTACTCTTAACGTTTCCGTAGATCCCGCCGTTGCCGCATCCGTTGCGGCAATGAGCCTCATCGTTGCAGAAACCGAGGGCGGCACGACTGCCGCAGAGGGCACGACGGGCTTCACCTATCGCTTTGTAGGCGACCTGCGCCTCCTCTTCGTTTCCGACCTCCATTACAATCAGCACGGCTCCAACGGCAAAAACAACAACCTCCACGGCTTGGACGCCGACGCGCGCGCACAGCACCTTGTGGATTCTATTTTGAGAGAGGCTACGTACGGCAAGATCGACGGCGTGTTCTTCCTTGGCGACCTTTGCTCGGCAGAGGATCACTATATGTACTTTGACCCCGCTCATAAGAACTACATGAAAAACACCAACATTGGAAAGGATCTCGACGGCGACGGCGACGTCGATACCGACGACTATTACCGATCCGACTACAACGTCATTCTCGTTCTGCAGGAAAAATATCTCTCGCAGCTTGAAGAGGCAGGCGTTGCCGTTTACTGCGTACCCGGTAACCACGATACCATTCAGAATCACGATTGGGATAAGATCTTCGGTTATAAGCAGAAGTATGGCTACACCGAGACCGAGTACATCGTGAAGTTCCCCGAGCATAAAACGGCTGTCATCATGCTGAATATGTTCGACGAGGAAAAGGGCTCGATGGAACCGCATTATACCGGCAAGCAGACGCTTGGCTACACACCCGCAAATCAGGAGCTTCTTTTCTCCTTCCTTGACGAATTGAAGGCGGGCGGCTACGAGACCGTATATATTGCGGGTCACCTCTTCCAGCCCAATAACGACCCTGCGCTTACCAATGCGGCGGCAAAGTACGGAGACATCATCAAGGCGTTCATCTACGGTGACGTGCATAACGACGCTATCAGCTGGATCGGCGGCATTCCCTCGTTCTGTGACGGTCACTATTCGTCCACGCTGATCGAATATGCGGGTGAGCTCGGCGAGCGTTATTTCGACAATCAGAGACTTCCTTTATCCTATCTGATCGTTGAAGACAGAGGCGGTGCCGTTGCGATCGACTACTATAAGGTAGAGGCTGTTTATCTCGGCGTAGATAACTACGAATTCCTTTCGCAGTACTTCAACATCACCGCTGCTACAAAGGCAGATCATATGATCATTCTGACGAAGCACGCGAAAACAACGGTCGTGGAAGACGGAATTACGAAATACCAAGAGGTCATTACGGCAGGCTATTACAATTACACCATCCGTACTGACATCTCTCCGGAAATGCAGGCAACTGCCGCGCGCATCGCCTATCAGCTTGAGACCTACGATATGGATATCTACATGCTGAACTACGGTGACACGAACGCGATTCCCAACGGCTTTGAGGTTACGGGTATTACCTATTATCAAACGACGACGCAGGCGGGTACGACCACGTTCGTCATGGATCCCGGTGCCGGCAGCGTTACGAAGAACGGTAAGCTCTGGTGTTACTACTACATGGGCGCACCGACCTATGAGTCCTTCTTTAAGGAGCGTATGGTGTACAAATCGTACGAGATCTTTAACGGTAGCATGAGTCTTACCTACGAAAACAAGGACGAAACCACCTTGACGAAAAACAAATAACCAAACGAAGAGGACTGCTTTCAAGGGGCTTCCCTCGGAGCAGTCCTCTCTTGACTTTTTATCGCTTTTTGGTTATAATTAGCTTTGAAAACCAAAAGGCAACAGGAGTTTACTATGAAGCATATTGAATATCACGTTGATCTTTGCGTTGTCGGCGGCGGCATGTCGGGACTTTGCTGCGCCATTGCGGCGGGTCGTCACGGCATGAAGGTCGTGCTGGTACAGGATCGCCCCGTCCTCGGCGGTAACGCGTCGAGCGAGATCCGCATGTGGATCGGCGGTGCCTATCAAAGCGGCGGCAACCCGAACGTTACCGATCTGCGCGAGACCGGCATTATTGAGGAGATCTTCCTCGAAAACTTTTATCAGAATCGCGCTCTCAAATATCCCATCTGGGACAGCGTTTTGTATGAAAAGGCGATGGCAGAGGAAAACCTGACGCTTCTGCTCAGCACGAGCTGTCTTGATGCCACGATGGACGGCAAAAGGATCCTTTCGATCAAGGCTTGGCAATCGAATGCCGAAACCTTCCACGTCGTCCACGCCGCGTATTTTGCCGACTGCTCGGGCGACTCGATCCTTGCGCCGCTCAGTGGTGCCGACTTCATGTACGGACGCGAGGCAAAATCCGACTTTGGTGAGACGATCCCCCCCGATGTCGCCGACAAAAAGACGATGGGCATGAGCTGCCTTTTCCAGATCCGCGAAACCGATCACAAGGTCGATTTTATCCCCCCGAAGTGGGCGTATACCTACGAAACCGATGCAGACCTGCCGTTCAAGGATCACCACAAGAACGATAATTTCTGGTGGATCGAGATCGGCGGCGAATGGGACTGTCTGCATGACACCGACCGTTGCCGCGATGAGCTTTTGAAGATCTGCTACGGCGTATGGGATCACATGAAGAACCGCGGCGATCACGGCGTTGACAACTGGGAGCTTGAGTGGATCGGCTTCTTGCCCGGCAAGCGCGAAAGCCGCCGCTACATAGGCAAGTATATCGTCACGCAAAAGGACGTTGAAGCAGAGGGACGCTTTGACGATATCGTTGCCTACGCGGGCTGGTCGATGGACGATCATTTTCCCGCAGGCTTCTATTACACCGCGGGGCATCCGACGATCTACCATCCCGCACCTCAGCCGTGGGGGCTTCCGCTCAGATGTATGATCTCTGCAAGCATTGACAACCTTGTGTTTGCAGGGCGCAATATCAGCGTGACACACGCCGCCATGTCCTCCTCGCGCGTGATGGCGACCTGCGCCATCCTCGGTCAGGCGATCGGCACGGCGGTTGCGCAGGCGATCGGTGACGGTTGCCACGTAAGCGACGTGGACGTGAGGAAGCTGCAGGAAACGCTGATGGACGACGACTGCTTCATTCCGTGGCACGAAAGAAAGCTTCCCGCGCTTACGAAGACGGCGTACTGCTCGGCAGAGATCGTCCGAAACGGTATCGACCGCGGCGACAAAAACCTCTGGATCGGCAAGGCGGGCGACACGGTCATCTATCGCCTTGATGCGGCGACCGCGATTCACGAGATCCGTCTCGTTTTCGATAGCAATATGAACCGCCAATATCATAACATGCCCTGCAATTATCCGCTCGTGCAGACGCGCTTTAAGCTTCCGACGACGCTGATCAAGGAGTATAAGATCGTTGGCATCGGCGAAAACGGTGAGGAATATACGATCCACGTAACCGACAGTCACCAGCGCTTCGTTCGCCACGCGGTCGATTGGCGCGTGAAGGAGGTTCGCTTCGTTCCTCTTAAAACGCACGGCTGCGAGGAGTTTCGCCTGTTCGACTTCGAGATCAAGTAAGTTTTTGATCGAAGAAAAAAAGGAAAATGCAAAGTTTTGTTTGCATTTTCCTTTTTTATTTCACTGTTGTCTTTCTTTTATCTCGTCTCGCCGTTGCCAAGCACGCGGTACTGCACGGTCGTCAGAGCCTCGCGTGCGCCTAACGGCGTTTTTGCGGCATGAAGCGAGAAGGCGGATACCCCGTCTCCTTACGAAAGGCGCGAGAAAAATACTTTTCGTCCGAAAAGCCCGTCGCGGCGGCAATCTCCTTGACCGAAAAATTCCCCTCCGACAAAAGGAGCGTCGCCCGTTCGATGCGCAGATGCAGAAGATAACGCACGGGCGGCATTCCGACCTGTGTGAGAAAGGCTCTTTGCAGAGCCGAGCGGCTGGCGTGAAGGGCGTCGGCAATCGCCTTCACGCTGAGCGCATGATCCGAAAGACGCTTTTCCATACAATCGACCGCGCTCCGAAAAAGGCGGTTCTCGGTGCGTCCCGCTTCAGAAAGCCGAAACAGAATATCGTAAAGGCACGCCTTCGCCTCGTTTACGGCGTGGTTGCGCGTCCATTTTTCCAAAAGCTCGCGAAAGAGGCGTTCGATCATCTCACCGTTTTCGGTGCGGATATGCTCGGCTCGATGGTAATTGCAATCCGACAGATGGACGACGATACCGTCGTTCTCCGTATATTTTACCCTGTAATCGACGTCTGCGGGAAGAAAGAGGATCTCCCGCGGTCCCACCGTGAAATGCTCTCCCCCGATCTCATATTCCGTCCTGCCCACGGTCTTATAGGAGATCGCGGCGTAGGGTCTTTTCTTTACTGTAAAATCCCCCTCACAGTGTCTTACGCGCGCAACGGTATCGATGCGGAAGGAAAGATCCTCGCGGTCGTACAGCATTCTTTTTCTCCTTCTCTTTTTTCTTCTTTATTGTAGCATATCGCGACTAAAAAGTCCACCCTATTGCGCAAAAAAACAGTTGGATGACGAAAAAAATATTGATATAATAATTAAAAGGAAGCCCCCACCGACGCTTTCTCTATGACTAAAAAGGAGATTTTTTATGTCTACGTTGATTCTGTTACCCAAAAACGCCGATAAGACACACCAACATGCGGCAAGCGTGCTTTGCGACACCTATGCCGACATCACGGGAAAGCGTCTCTCGATTGCGGACTGCGACGACAGAGTATCCGATCTTTTTGTCATCGGCTCAGACGGCGTAAACGACTTCGTCATGAACGCATACCTCGACGGCAAAATTGACAGCCTCGGCATCCGTTACGGTACGGACGACTACGCACTTCTGTCCTATACGGAGGGATCGCGGCGTATCATCGTCCTTGCGGGCGGACGCGGACGCTCTACCGTGTACGCCGTATACGATTTCCTTTCCCGCTTCTTCGGTTGCCGCTATTTCTGGGACGGCGACGTGATCCCAAAAAGCGAAGAAAGAAGCTTCGACGATTTCCACATCGTGGAGTCGCCGCGCTTTGAGTATCGCGGTCTCCGCTATTTTGCGCACAGAGGTCTTTGGCGCTTTCAGGCAGAGCATTGGTCGCTTGACGATTGGAAGCGCGAGCTTGACTACCTCATGAAAAAGCGGCTGAACTTTTTTATGCTCCGCATCGGCATGGACGACGTATGGCAAAGAGCATTCCCTGACGCCGTGGAATATCCCGACGGCTATTTTAAGGTCAACGACGAATTCAGATATGACGACCGCAGTGACTTCTGGAGTCTCCGCTACCGTGGGGAGCTGCGCGAAAAGATCCTCGAATACGCGCGCGACCTTGATATGATCTATCCGACCGATTGCGGCACGATGACGCATTGGTATTCGCGCACGCCGAACTCCTTCCTCGAAAAGAAAAAGCCGTCCTTCCTTCCGCAGTGCAATCGGGCGTACGACCAATGCGACACGGGAAAGGTGTTCGACTTCAGAGAATCCGAGAACATGGATTACTATATGCACCTGACCGAAACCATGGTAAAGGAATACGAAAAACGAACCGACTATTTCCACACGATCGGTCTTGGCGAGCGGCTGATCTTCGCTGACAAGAAGAAAAATCACAGACTGAAGCTGATCGCCTATCGCCGCATTACCGAAAATCTGCGGCGTCGTTATCCCGATTCCAAGCTTTTCCTCGCCAGCTGGGACTTTATCTGCTGGTGGGATCCCCACGAGATAAAGGCGTTGATACGCGAGCTGGATCCCGAACGGACGATCATTCTCGACTATACCTCGGAGACGAACGACCCGAACGACTCCTTCCTCGATTGGGGCGTCGTCAATAAATTTCCGTGGGTCTTCGGGCTTTTCCACGCCTACGCATCCGAAAGCGAGCTTCGCGGCCCCTACGCGCGCACCGAGGAACGCCTGCGCGTCGCCGCAAACGACCCCTACTGCAAGGGCATGATCCTCTGGCCCGAGCTTTCGCACAGCGATCCCGTCGTCCTTGAATACCTTGCCGAAAACGCATGGTCGCCGCTAAAGCGCCCCATCGAGGAGCTTCTGACCGCCTTCTCCAAGGACAGATACGGTACGAAATGGCGTGAAATGGACGTCGTATGGCAGAAGTTTTTGCCGTTCATGATGCTCGGCGATTGGGGCGGCTACAGCCGCCGCAAGGAGGACGAGCCGATGTCCGACGAGTATTACAGCCACTGGCTCTCGCATAGCGACCTGTGGGTCAAGCCGCTCGATACGTTGAAGCTACGGAAGGACGCGCGCTACGAGCGACAGCTCGCGCTAAAGCTCGCCGCGCTTCGCAAAACGCTTTCGGGCGTGAAAGATGCCGCAAAAATACTCGCATCCGAGGCCGAGACATGGAACGACCCCTTCTTCAAGCGTGACGCCATTGACATTCTGCGGACGGCGCTTGGACGCGGTCTGAATTTTCTGCTCGCCATCGCCCTTTACGAAAAAGATGCCGAAAAGACAGAAGCGATACGCACGGTGTATTTCACCGTCTTCGATGCACTTTCCGCGCTCCTTTCGCAAAGCGAGGATTTCTCAGTCGCGGCAACGCTTTCGACCATCCGCAAAACCGCACCTACCAACCCCGATTTTGAAAAAACGCTGAAGGAGAATATCGGATGCGACTATTGCAGGCAGTACGCCTACGAGCTGATGGAGCTTCTGTATAGAAAGGAAGCTGCCCTTGCCTTCGACACCGTCATTGATGAACGGCGCAGCAAAGAGCCCCCGTGCATCGACGAGCAAAGAAAGGAAATTCTAAGCGTTTATGCAAAAACGCCGCTCGACACCGTGACGCCGACGATCGCATATACCCCCGCCGAGGTGTTAAAGAACGCAGAGAACGCGTTAGACGCGCTTTCTGCCATGCTTTCGTAACGTTATTTTGGCAGTCCGTCCGCCGACAAGCACCGATCTTTCGCCCCTATAAAAAGAAAAGATGTAAACTAAAGTTTACATCTTTTCTGCTATTACGGTGTTTTATCTCGTCTCGCCGTTGCCAAGCACGCGGTACTGCACGGTCGTCAGAGCTTCGGCGGCGAATGGGCCGCGCACGTGAAGCTTTTGCGTCGAAATGCCGATCTCCGCGCCGAGACCAAACTCGCCACCGTCGGTAAAGCGGGTGGAAGCGTTGCGGTAGACCGCCGCACAGTCCACCTGTGTCATGAAATACTCGGCGGCTTCGTCAGAGGCAGTGACGATCGCCTCACTGTGTCCGGTACCGTAGCGATTTACGTGCGCGACGGCGTCCTCAACACTGTCCACGACCTTCACCGACAGAATATAGTCGTTGTACTCGGTAGCGAAATCCTCTTCGGTCGCGGGAATGATATCGGGCAGGATCGCGCACGTGGCTTCATCGCCGCGCCATTCGACCGAGGCACGGTCAAGCGATGCCTTTGCCATCGGAAGAAATTCCTTTGCGACCGCGCGGTGCACGAGAAGCGACTCTGCGGCGTTGCAGACCGAGGGACGCGAGGTTTTGGCGTTATACAGGATCTCGGTCGCCATCTTGAGATCCGCATCCTTATCCACGTAAACGTGACAGTTTCCCGCGCCGGTTTCAATGACGGGTACTGCCGCCTTTTCCACGACGCTCCGGATCAGATTTTTGCCGCCGCGCGGAATCACAAGGTCGATGTGGCCGCGCAAAGAAAGCAATACGTCAACCGTCTCGTGCGAAAGATCGTGGAGAAGCGAGACCGCATTTTCGTCAACGCCGACCGAAGCGAGTGCCGCCCGCAAGACCTTGACCATACAGGCGTTCGTATGATACGCTTCCTTGCCGCCGCGCAAAAGAACGGCGTTACCGCTTTTGACGGCGAGCGCCGCCGCATCGGCGGTCACGTTGGGGCGTGCCTCGTAGATCATGGCAATCACGCCAAGCGGCACGGCATGCTTTTCGATCGTCATCCCGTTTTGGTGGCGATAGGTCGAGCGAACACCGAGCGGATCCCGAAGCCCGTTCACTGCCTTTACGGCATCGGCAATGGCGAGAATGCGCTCCTTTGTTAACGTCAAGCGATCGATCATTGCCTTTTTTACTCCGTTTTTTTCGGCGGCGGCAAGATCCTTTTTGTTTTCCTCAAGGATGTATGCGGCATCCTTTACAAGCGCTTCCGCCATTGCCGCCAGTGCCTGTGTACGTTTGTCGGCACTGCGCAGGGTCGGAACGGCTTTTTTCATGCACTCCGAAAGCAAAATCAGTTCTTCACGTGTCATTTTTGCGTTTTCCTCCTGAAATTCCGCAAAAGGTCTTGCATTTTGCGGCGTTTTGGTGTATGATTGATATGTTAACGATTATGAACGATACAAGAAGCAATAAAGCAAGGGAAAGGGCAAATACTATGTTCAAAAATGCAAAGCGCATCGTCGTGAAGGTGGGCACTTCAACGCTTACCCATTCGTCGGGGCTTTTGAATTTAAGAAAGATCGAGGAGCTTTGCCGCATCCTCTCGGATCTTAAAAACGCGGGGCGCGAGATCATTCTCGTCAGCTCGGGTGCCGTTTCGGCAGGCTGGTCGAAGATGGGGCTTCTGCACCGTCCCGAAAACATCGAAGAAAAGCAGGCGGCGGCGGCGGTCGGTCAGTGCGAGCTGATGGATCTTTACAACCGCAATATTCTTCCCTACGGACACGTCGTTGCACAGGTACTCCTGACGCGCGATGCGGTGGATATCCCCGAACGCCGTCAGAATGCGGAAAATACGCTCCGCCTCCTTTTGTCCAAGGGCTGCATGCCGATTATCAATGAAAACGACAGTGTTTCCTGTGACGGAATCAACTTTGGCGGCAACGATACTCTGTCGGCATACGTCGCTGTGCTGGTCGATGCCGATCTGCTCATCAATCTTTCGGACGTAGACGGTCTTTACGACAAGGATCCGCGGAAGTCCTCCGATGCGCGACTGATCCCCATTGTCCGCGATCTTGACGCGGTCATGGGAACTGCGTCGGGCGCAGGTACCGAACGCGGTACCGGCGGCATGCTTGCCAAGCTGAATGCCGCACGCATCACCTTTGATGCCAACATCCCGATGGTCATTGCCAATGGCGCACGTCCCGACATTCTGTACCGCATTGTAGAGGGAGAAGCGCTCGGTACCGCCTTCCTGCCCTGACCTTTTACTTATTTAAGTAAGGCTCCCTGCAAAGGGAGCCTTTTTTATGCAGCTTATGCGACGGGGGGAGTCCAGGACGAATTCTGATACACGGCGATACTGCCGTTTTTGTAATACCAATAATTGTTCTCGTCGCCCGTTGCAGGCTTCGTTGCACTGTAATAATAGAGCGTGCTTGTATTGATGATTCCGTTGCCGCTTTCGAGACTGACTCGACTCCATGCGGCGCTTGTGCCGGCATAATACACGGCAACCAACCGCTTCATGTCCGAAAACGCATGTCGTCCGATTGCCGTCACGCTTTCGGGAAGCAGAACGCTTCTGGCACTCGCGCCGGCAAGCGCGTAATCGGCAAGCGCCGTCACGCCGTCCTCAATCTCGATCATCGTACCCGTTGCACCGATAGCCGCACGGACGAGCGTTTTGCCGTCCTTCGAATACAGATCGCCGTTCTTTGTCGTAAAGGCGGTGCTCTCCTCTCCGACCACGAACGCATCGACGGCGGTACAAGCGGCGAGTGCGCCGCTTTCCAACACCGTAACGCTATCGGGAATATAGAGATAAGATGCGCGATCCGCCGAAGTCAGGGCTTCTTTTCCGATCGCCGTTACGGTGTATCCGTCCAGCGTATCGGGCAAAATCAGACGGTAGTGATCCCCCGTATATGCGGTAAGCATTGCTGTATTGCCGACAAGCTTGTAATCGAACTGACTGCGGAAGAAGGGTGTGAGGAACAGATCTTCGGTCACGCCTTCGGTACAGCCGTCGAAATAGAGAAGATCCTCAAAATACAGGTTCGGTATCACGGCGCTGTCGCCCGTATACACCTTCTGGTTGCTGAGGATGTCGCCTTCTGCGTTCGACATACTGACCGTATGAGACTCACGGACGAGGTAGACGGTGGGAATATAACCGTTTCCGTTTTCGTAAATGCGGTAATCGTATTCGCCTGCCGAAAGCGCAATGCCCGCTTCGCTGTTGATACCGCCAAAGCCGGTAGAGGCGGAAAAGTCACCGATTGTCACCGCAAACACGTTTTCAAAAAAGCCGACCGCATACAGCGTGTAAAGTCCGTCGGCAGGAACCGTAATGCTTCCGGATTCCTCTGAAAGCACAACCGTGTCCTCAATCGGAAAGGGAACTACCAGCGAAAAATTGAGCGACGATGCTTCCGAAATAATCGTGAAATCGCTGTTGCCCTCGGGAAGAACGGTGTAGATCACGTCGTAATTCTCGGTAAACGTTATCACGCCGTTTACCGTGATGCTCTCGATCGCGGCGTTTGCGGTTACGGCGTAGATACCCGCCCGCATATCGGCAAGCTCACCGATCTGCACGGGAGCATCCTCGCTTGCAAAGCTTGCCGCGGTATTCATGCAAAGCGAAATGACCTTCCGGATATTCGTATGGTTTTGGTAGCCCGCATCGGCATCGCCTGCGTCACGGCTTGCAAAATACGAGGAAAGCTCGTAAAGCGAGGTCGCCGTGCCGTAGCCCGTATCGCCGCCAAATACGTCACCCACGGCATCCACGTAGGTCACGTTGCCGTCCACGATCAGAAAGGCGCGGTAGAC
>JAZLAP010000210.1:0-8617 GCA_045613265.1 Eubacteriales bacterium
ATCTGGGTGGATACGTTCGATATGTTCATTGCCGCAAGCTGGGTGGGAAGCTTGCCGATATGCGTCGGCGTGATGCCTCTCCCGTCGATGATGCAGGGCACCTCAACGCAGGCGTCGGGCGGCAGATTCTCGATAAGTCCGTTGTTGATGACGTTGCCGCCGATCTCGTAGGGCTTGTCGCAGACCATCGCCTCGATAATGCGCGAGGCGTACTCGCGGCTTCTTTCGTGGTTGAGATTCTCAAAATCCGACAGGATCTTTTCCTTCTGTGCCTTCCACTCGGCGATCTGCTGAACGCAACGGCGCGGATACTCGTCAAGCGGAATGTTGAACTCCTCGATCAGCTCGGGGTACTTGGATTTAATGAAGAAGGGGCTGTATTCGGCGTTATGCTCGCTCGACTCGGTGCAGTAGTAGCCGAGACGCTTGATGTACTCGTAGCGCACCATATCCCAGTGCTTTTCGGTGGCGTTCTTTTCTGCCGCGCGGCGCTTGATCTCGGGGTAAAGATCACGCCCGTCCTTCGTCTTGATGGAAAGCAGCCACGCCATATGGTTGATACCCGCGATCAGCGTATCGCAGTTGTCGATGTATTCCTCCATGCCCACGCCCTCAAGAATGTGCTTTGCACAAACCTGCACGCTATGGCAAAGTCCAATGGTTTTCACCTTCGTGTAGCGCTGCATGTAACTTGTGAGCATTGCCATCGGATTCGTGTAGTTGAGGAACCATGCGTTGGGAGCGACCTCCTCGATATCCCTCGCAAACTCCTGCAAAACGGGGATCGTGCGGAGTGCGCGGAAGATACCGCCGATGCCGAGCGTGTCACCGATCGTCTGGCGAAGTCCGTACTTTTTCGGTATCTCAAAGTCGGTCACGGTGCAGGGCTCGTAGCCGCCGATCTGCACGGCGTTGATGATGAAGTCCGCATTGCGCATGGCATCCTTGCGGTTCTCCACGCCGAGATGCTTGCTGATGGTCGCCCGACCGTCGTTGATCCGCTTGTTCAGCGAGGAAATCAGAAGAAAGCTTTCGTCAAGCCGCTCGCCGTCAATGTCGTAAAGAGCAATTTCGCTGTCGCGCAAGGCATCGGTCAGCATCACATCGCCGAGAACGTTCTTCGCAAAGATCGTGCTGCCTGCGCCGAGAAAGGTAATTTTGATCATGTTTGCATCTCCTTTTCGGTTGTGACTTCATTTTATCACATTTTTTTCAAAAAAGAATTGCCAAATGCAACTGTTTTATGTTATAATGCAACTTGAGGTGATGCAAATGAACGAATATATCCAACACAATAAGAACATATCGAACAAGCATTTTGCCGAGCTGAACCCACTCGTCGCGGGCTGGCAGATCTGTCACTCCTCTTATCGCTTCGGCCCGACCAAGCGCGATTTTTACCTGATCCACTACGTCCTGTCGGGCACGGGAGTATTTACGAATCAAAACGGCGCACACGCGGTCGGAGCGGGGCAGTATTTTCTGATCCGACCGGGCGAATTGACCGTCTACGAGGCGGATGCAGAAACACCGTGGCAGTATATCTGGATCGGCTTCAACGGAAGCCTTGCTTCGCACTTCGGCGCGCTGCCCGATACGGGCGAATTCCCCGACGAACGCCTGTTTCTCGATATCAAATACACCGACGACGATCATTCGCGCTACGAGGAGCTGCTGACGGGCAAGCTGTTTTTGCTCTACGCGGAAATGTTCTGCCACGAAAAGGGCGAGACCAAGCGCATATATAAAGTGAAGAATATCGTGGAGCAAAGCTACATGTCAAACCTCAGCGTGGAAAGCCTCGCCGAGAACCTCGGCGTCAACCGCATCTACCTTTCGCGCATCTTTAAAGAGGAATTCGGTATGTCGATCAAGCAGTACATCCTCGCGGTCAGAATGAACCACGCGAAAGACTTTCTCGAAAGCGGATACTCGGTCGCCGCCGTTGCCGACATGGTCGGCTACGCCGATAGCTTCAGCTTCTCAAAGATGTTCAAAAGCCACTTTGGGATCACCCCCCTCCGCGTAAAAAAATCGCGGTAACCATGCGGTAAAAAGTGAAAAAGCAAGGCGTTTCCGAAGAAACGCCTTGCTTGGGGGATTATTTAGGTATGTAACATACCCATTCTTGAACGTTGGAAATGTCATTTCCGGATGGATAGCTTGACATTTCAAGATTTTCCGTTCTGTAGAAATAGTAGGTGTAGATCAAAGAACGGTCTCTGTAACGGTACTGAGTCTTGTACGTAGGCTCAATATATCTTGATTCTTCCCAATAATATTTTTGACTGCCTATATTGTATTCATAAAACTCTTTGTCACAGATTGAACATCCCCACGGACGCCCGACGCTGGGTAGTTCCGCCGCAATGCGTGTTGTGGACCAAGAACTATACTTAGTGGTATATGTTACACCGCTTTTTTGACCGTGCTTGCAAAATGTCCAGTGCGAGGAACTGTTTCGTCTTCCATATCTGTACTCATAATATCCGGCCGTTGCTTCTACCGTCGTTTCTTCCACCTGTCGGCTATCACTTGCGCCAATCGCTCCATCCTGCCATGCGCTCCACGCACCGTAATCACTCCATGCAGACGTGGTATTATAATGCGTCCATCCGTCAAGATAAGAAGATCCGGATGTTGTATAATACGTTTGCGTGTAGGTATACTTTCTGTCTACAATCTGAGCTCCTTCGGGAACATCGGATGCTTTCACCCAGCCAATAGGATCCTTCATTACCCAGTGAGCATAAATCGTAAGATCGGTGGCAGAACTCGGAACTGTATTTTCATTGACAGGGTTACCGTTTGCGTCATGCCAACCCATGAAGCGGTGCTGGTCTCTCGTAGGCGTAGGAAGCGAACCGAGACTATCGCCAAAGCTCAAAGTCTTTACAGAAGCAGACGTCCATCCACCGTTAGCATCGTAGTACAGAGTAAACGTCATCGGCGTCCAATGCGCGTAAACGGTGAAATCTGTAGCAGAGCCGGGTACTGTGGAATCATACACAGGATTGCCGTTTGCATCGTACCACCCCGCAAAGGCATAGTTTGCTCTTGTGGGCGAAGGCAACGAACCGAGGCTGTCACCAAAGGTCAGCACTCTGTAAGTGGGTGAAACACTTCCGCCATTCGCATCATAGTACATTGTGAACGTATTCGGTGTCCAATGTGCATACAAGGTCTGATTCACCAATGCGGTTGCAATCGAATCTGCGGTAATTGATGCTCCACCCTCAGCTTCGGTATACCACCCTGCAAAGGTATAATTTGCACGGGTCGGCGTGGGTAGTGCCCCATAATACTGTCCATAGTATATAGTTTTTGACTTCTCTGTAAGACTACCCCCGTTTGCATCGAAGGTAACAGTGCTTGATGTCAGCATACTGTTAAAGGTATCTTCGTCAATATATTCAATGCCGTTTGAAGTCGTTAGCATTCCTTCGTTGGTGATCGTGCCGCAAATTAAGTATTTGTTTTGTATTGTTTCGTCTGGTGGTATAACGCCTACTTGCATTGTTCCTGAATAGTCAGAATTCGCTTTGCTGAAAGTTACGTTTCTGCTAATGACAGCATGATCGCCTTGGGAGCTCAGCATGATGTTACCGAGAAGTTTCACTTCTGCGTTGGGGGATTTGATAACGAGAGCGAAACCGGGAGCTTTTACGACCGAAACAGAGCCAAGTTGAATAATGTCGGAGTTCAAAGTTAAAGGCGTGTCAGCGTTGCCGATAAAAGTAATTTGGCTAAGGAAGGTTTCTGTTGCATTCGATTCCACTTGAAGATTCGTGAACGTCTTTCCGCCGCCGAACAACGCAAAATATTCAGTGGAATCGGAAACTGTAATTTTGCGGTTGTCAAAAGAATCCGAAAGCATTGTAAGATCGAGCGTAATTTTCTTTGCGCCGGAGTTCAAAACCGCATTTGCAACGTCTGCGCTTGCTGCCATCGCACGAATTTCAGGACAATCTTCGAAGGCGTTCGTGCCAATAAAAGTTACTGCGCTATCGATCGCAAAAGTTGTCAAAGAAGTACAACCCTTAAACGCATTATTTCCGATCTTCGTAACGCCGTAGGCAATCACGGTTTCGAGATTGGTACATCCTTCGAATGCATTATCGGGAATTTCGGTAATGTATTTGGGCAAATAGATACCGGTAATATTAGTGTTTCCTTTGAAAGCATTTGCCGCAATTCCGCGAACCTTGACAGCGGAATAAGTACCGTTGAGGTGGTCGACAGAAACATATTCGGGAATGACAATGTTTTGCTCGTGCTCAATAGTATTGCCAAGATCGGCAAAAGGATCTTGATATTCGGTGATGTAGCCTGTGTTGATATCTACCACAAGACCTTCGGATCTTGCGGTTATTCCGGAGATATATTCATGAACGAAATAAGGTACCTCAAACGGAATAACTGCGTTTTCACAATCGTTGAAGGTCGGATCGACTGCCGAATAATCCATATGCACATAGGTATTGCTATCAAGAACAGTATATGTGGTGGTAAAATACGAACCTGTTGCCACATCGTATCCCACAACCGCAAATACATGTGCGGTACCCGCAAGAATTAAACGGTAATATCCATATTCGGAATAGGTTTTCACTACATTCTTGGAGCTTTCAGTCTTGGATTCCAAAGAATATTCGACCGTTGCCTCGTATTCATCAGTCAGTTTTTCTTCTCCGCCTTTAGTAATTGTAGAGCTGTTGTTTTCCGTGCGTGATTCCGTACTCGTATATCCGTATCTGCTGGATATAATTTCGGAAATTGCCTTTGTAAGCTCCGTGCTTTTACTTGCTTCTGCACTGATGTCATAACCGTCCGTTGTATTCCAGTTGCTTGTAGTGCTCTTGTTGGTATCCCAATAGGAGTTGCTGTTATTTTCTTTGTATGTACCGACATTTGTATTACGCGAACCGACTAATTCTTGCGTGGTTTTATCATGTGTGCTTACATTTGTGCCTATACCTGCAGAAATTTCAGCTTTCACAGGACCATAACCTGCGCTAAGTCCCCCTTCTACATTCAAATCTACACTCGTATTTACTTCGCTTTCATTGTAATACTTGCCGCTTAAGCCTGTAGAATTGCCTGTGGTTACTTTTGAAGACGACGATGATGAACCACCGGAATTCGTTGATACGGAGGTAGATCCGCCGGAAACGTTACTTATGTAATATTTTTCTCCCGTTACGTTTCCTTCACTATCAACCTTGCCTTCTGTTTTTCCGATTTGCTCGTCTTTCTCGTTTGTAGCAGCGGTAGCTTGATTCCACTCTTCAGAAAGTGTCCAAGAGGAGGTTGTTGTTGTAGCGTTTGAAATCGTATTAGTTACTTTGGTTGCCAAACCTTCATCAATGGTTGTTGTATATGTTTTGCTTTCTGTTATAGTTAAGCCCTGGGAATATCCATAAGGTTCCAAAACAGACAAAGGTATGGTTTCTATTGTCCCGATTTCGTAGATAAAGTAATATCTGCCGTTTTCCATATCTTCAATGATATTGGGATTTGCTAGTGACGAAACGGATTGTCCTCTGTTTCTATTACTCGTCCAGTTTGCATGGACGGTGATATTTCCCATGGAACCTTTGGGAATAGTAGATACAATTTCTCCGTCTATAGACCATCCGACAAAGGTGTAGCCTTCCAACTTTGGACTGATCAATGTCGCTCCCGTGTCGATTGTATATGTTATACTGTCCACAGGAACATCGGGAGAATCAAAATTGATTGTATAGACAACCTTTTCCCATTGCGCGTAAAGCGTTTTGTGTCCTGTTGTACCTGCCGGGATTTCGCCAATGAGTGCTTCGCTTCCGGTTACTTTCCAACCCTTGAACACATAGCCGGGGGCAGAGGGATCTTCAAGCTGCAAGCCAATTTCAGAGATATATGCATTCGGATTGTTGTTCGCAACACCTACTGATGCCAGATAGGTGTCGCTGCCACTAAGATTATAAGTAATGTTGAATCCCGTGCTTGGTACGACGGGCGTTTCTTGTTGTTCTACAAGTATTTTGTTGCACACAGAGCAATGCGAACCCTCTGTAAGACCCGGAGTTGTATAGGTTGCCGGGACGGCGTGATCAATTACTACAGTGTGTTCGCGCGAAGGGATGACGGCATCCTGTCTGCTGATCTGCGTGTCACCTACTGCGTCCTTGTAAATTCTTCCGCAGAGCTCGCAATACCAGAATTCGATCTGGCCGTCTTCGGTACAGGTAGCATCCTTTGCCGCGCTGTGGATCAGATCATGCGTGCATACCTCGCCGCGCTTGATCTCGATGCCCGGCCAACCGGCTACGTATCGGAAGAGCGTGATCGTGTCTTTATTCGTAATTTTATTATCGCCGTCAGTATCAAGAGCAGCAGTATCAACGTCAACACTCCAGCCGGCGACGTAACGAAATAAAAGGATAACGTCTTTGTTGTCCACGGTGCCGTCGGCGTTCACGTCTCCGGGGAGCTTGTGATACACGGAGATTGCACCGTCTATTGTGACAACATCCACGCTTTCAAAGCTCTGGTTAAAGGTGTTATTCGGATCGTATGTTATGCTGATGTTCGCCGTATGATTGTCGGGCGCGGATTCTGCAATTTTAAATGTCAGCGTTGCAAAAACACCCGTCGTAGTCGTATCGGACGTAGGGTTCATAAAGCTGAGCCTTTGGGGATTCGAATACGGCTCGGCGGCGGTAACGTACATACCGAAGGCACTGTTAAATGAAACGTTCGTCAGCGTCAGATACTCGTCATAGGCTATATCCAATACGAGCGAAGCAATGCCGGGATTTCGTTCGAGATTGACGGTTATTTGTACGCTATCACCCGGAGCTCCCCATGCAGAGGAAGCTGATACCGTCATGGAGTCGTCTGTTATTGCGTCTGCAAGCACAGCCACCGGTAGCGTGTTTACGACCACGAGCAGCAGCAATAATAAAGAGAGGATTCGTGTACGAAGTTTCTTCATTTATTATATCTCCTTTCGGTTGTTCATAATTTATCGGATAGTTACCGATCCGTGTGCGGTTTCCAGAACTACATCGTTGAAATCGGAATCGAACGTGTTGCTTTGATCGATCGTAACCGTGATGTCGGATGTCGCACCGACGATTGCCGTATCCGAAAGGGTAAAGGTCAAGGTGACCATTTTGCCACTTACGGTAAGGTCTGCGGTCGGGCTCATAAAGCTCACGGTCTGCGGATTTTTGTACGGCTCGGGAGCGGTTACGTAGCTTCCGAACGCTGTGTCGAAGGTCACCGCTGTGAGTGTAAGAAGCGTATCGTCGAACGCAACATCAAATTTCAGAGACGAAATACCGGGATTGTTTGCAATAGAGATCACGACGTCAACGGTGTCATCGCCCACATTGGCAATGACGCTCTCCACCACAAGCGTCGGCTCGGTATATTCTTCTTCGTCTTCCACGGGCGGCATCTTGAAATGCATCGTTGCATTCAGAAACGCCGTATTGCCCGATGCGACGGTTACATTTTCGTTCCATTCATCCTCGGTGCCGTCGTAGTAGACGTCGGTGAGTGCGGTACAGTTGTTAAATGCCTGTCTGCCGATCTCCTCGATCGTATTCGGAAGCGCGATGCTCGTGATCGCTTCGCCTGCAAAGGCGGATTTGTCGATACCGATCACGATGTCGTTATCGGGCGAGATGGCGGGGATCACGATATCGGTGTCGGTGCAATCGCCCAAGCCGACCACATAGCAGGTGCCGTCGTCGTTGGTCTCATATTCAAGCCCCTCGGAATAGTCCTGCGCGCCCTCTTCCTTATACACTGCCGTGTAGGTCTCGCTCTTGGTAGCGGTCAGGGTGTAGGTGGCATCGGTGCTGACGGGCGTGCCCGTTGCGTCTGCCCAGTGCGAGAAGACGTAGCCCTCGTCGGGCGCATCTGCCGTCACCGTGACGGTCGAGCCTTCCTTCACCCATGCGAGAGAGAAGCCGTCGGAGAGGCTGCCGTTCTTCACCTTGATCTCGCGGACGGTATCGGTTGCGAGGAAGCTTTCATTATGGTGGAAATACTTCTGTGCCTCGGCACCGTAGGCAAGCATGCTGTCAAGCAGTGCGCAAAGCTCGATGTTCGGTGTCGTTGCGTTCTTCTTTAAGTAGGCGTACATGACGATGCTGTACTTCGTCGGCGCACTGTAGACGTCAACGCCGTTCACTCTCGCGTAGGCGCAGACGTACACCGTTTTCGTCATATCCTTAGCGGCGAGGTCTGTGTAGCGGAAGACCGTGTAGCCGGTATCGGCTTCGGTCTCGCTTGCCGTAAGAACGGTCTTTTCGGTGCCCTTTTTATACTCGGCGGGAGCGGTCTCCCAGACGAGCAGCTCGATATCGGCGGCATCGACGCCCTCGTCGGCTACCTTAAATACCATATGTACCGCATTCTCGACCGAGAGGTTCAGCGCTTCGATCGAAAGCGAGGGGGCGGGGTCGGCGGCAACGGCGTGCGCGGCAACGAGTCCGAGCGCAAGAAGGATCGCCGACAGAAACAGAAGCAGCTTTGTCTTTTTCATGATGATTCTCCTTTTTTAGTCCAGTTTCAGCTCAAAGGGGTTTTCGAGGTCTTCAAGATCGTTCGAGCCTGTCAA
>JAZLAP010000211.1:0-1895 GCA_045613265.1 Eubacteriales bacterium
ACCGCTTAATGCTGCTTGGTCCCCCATCTGACATGGTTCGGAGCTTCCAATTGCGCGAGACCCATTCTTCAACGCAAGGAAAGACGGCGCGGCCGTACAAAAGTGCCCCTCGGGCTCGGAGATCACCCCTGCTATAGCGGATTTCAGGTACAGGGCACCGCTACTTCCCCGGCCAGTATGGTCCTATCGGATCCCCGGATATATCCTGTGCATATCTCACGCTATTATTGTAGCAGATTTCTGCACTTTTTTCAATAGGTTTACGAAAATTTAAATGAAAAATCCACCGTTCACGCGCAAAACGTCGCCCGTGATAAAGGAAGCATCCTCGCCTGCAAGAAAAAGAACGGCGCTTGCCACGTCCTCTGCCTCGCCGATACGCGACACCGGCGTTGCCTCCACGATATCCCGAAGGCTCTCTTCATCGATAGCGGCGTTCATATCGGTACGGATCAGCCCCGGCGAAACGGCATTCACCGTGATTCCCGACGGCCCGACCTCCTTTGCAAGTGCCTTCGTCATACCGATAAGTCCCGCCTTTGTCGCAGAATAATGCACCTCACAGGAAGCACCCGTTTCCCCCCACATAGAGACGATATTGATAATTCTGCCCCATTTTTCACGAATCATGTGCGGCAATACGGCACGTGAATAATAAAAAGGTGCCGAAAGGTTCACGTCAAGCATTCTCTGCCACGTCCCGTCGTCGATATCCGTAAAGAGCATGACAGAGGACACGGCGGCGTTGTTGATCAACACGTCGATCGGTGCAAGCCTTTCCTCTGCCGTTTTTACGGCAGCCGCAACCGCCTCACGTGATGCACTGTCGGCAGCGATCGCCAGAGCTCCCGTTTCACGCGCAAGCGCTTCGGCGGCATCCTTTGATCGATGATACGTAAATGCGACGTTATATCCGTTTTTGCCGAACGCACGCACAAGCTCCGCGCCGATTCCACGACTTCCGCCGTTGATAAGTACCGTTTTCGGCATAGTTTTTCCATCCTTTCCGTACCAACACAGTATATTATACACAACAAAGCTGCGTTTGTCAAGCAAGAAATGCGCATTCGCCTTTACTTTCGCACTTTATTTGATCTTATACATTTTCAGAAACAAAAATTCGTATTTTTCGCCCTCCCTTGTCCCATTTTGACAAAATACGAAAAAGTGCCGCGCAACGTGCATAGAATAAAAGCAAGTCACAAGAATAAATACGAAGGGGGCAAGTATGTTTTCCTTTATCCTATCCGCGATCTCGCAATTCTTCGCCATGATACTTGGTGTCTCGGCGGCACAGAATTTCCCGCCACCGCTTCCGTTTGAGGAAGAAAGGGCTTTGTTTGCCGAAAAAAAGAAAGGAGATCAAGCCGCGCGCAGCAAGCTTATCGAGCATAATCTTCGTTTGGTTGCACACATTGTTCGAAAATATTACTTATCCTACAGCATGCCCGACGAACTGATCTCCATCGGCTGTATCGGACTGATGAAGGCGGTTGATTCCTACGACGACAAAAACGGAACAAAATTCGGTACCTATGCTTCGAAATGCATCCAAAACGAAATTTTAATGTTTTTCCGCGCACAAAAAAAGCACGCAAGCGAGGTCTCCATCAGCGAAACCATCGATTGTGACAAGGACGGCAATCCGCTTACATACATCGACGTCATCAGCGCGCCCGACACTATCGCCGAGGATCTGGATTTTCGTTTGCAGTCCGAAAAGGCTCTCCGACTTGTGAACGAGGCACTCTCTCCGCGTGAGCGTGAGATCATTATCATGCGTTACGGACTTGGCAGTACGCCGCCACGCACACAGCGCGACGTCGCTGCCACGCTTAATATTTCCCGCTCCTACGTCAGCCGCATTGAAAAAAAGGCGCTTCTTTTGCTTCGCC
>JAZLAP010000212.1:0-6070 GCA_045613265.1 Eubacteriales bacterium
GACGCTTGATCGGAGCCGATTCAGGGCTTGCAATCGCAACGATACGCGAAGCCGATACCATATTGCCGAAACCTACGTTGATGAATTTCATATTTTTTCTCTCTTTTCGCTTTCTTTATTCAATGTTCTGAATCTGCTCGCGAATTTTTTCAAGCTCACACTTCATATCGACCACGATACGGGCGATCTCTGCATTGTTGCATTTGCTGCCGATGGTGTTGGTCTCGCGGTTCATCTCCTGCATGAGAAAATCAAGCTTGCGCCCCGCAGGCTCGTTTTGGGCAAGGATCGCAAGAAACGCCTCAAAATGGCTTCCGAGACGGACAAGCTCCTCGTCCACCGCCACCTTGTCGGCAAAGATCGCGCACTCGGTCAGGATCCGTTGCTCATCGGCTGTGATCTTCTGATCCGACAGTGCCTGGCGAAGTCTCGCCTCCAGCCGTGTACGGTATCCGTTCTTATCCGCCTCCGACAGTACTCCCACACGCTCGGAAAGCTGCCGCACGTTCTCCAGCTTCTCGCGAAGATCGGCTTCAATGCGTCCGCCCTCGGCAGATTTTCCTTCTGAAAAGGCAGTCACTGCCTTTTGCAAAACGGGGAACAGCTCTTCCCACTCCCGATCAAGATCCTCCTCGGGCTTCTCGTACACGAAAAGCTCGCGGTTTTGTGCCACCGTCATCACCGAAATATCGTCCTTGAGACCGAATTCGACTGCAAGCCGCCTTAATGCGTCGATATAGCCCCCCGCGAGCGGTGTATCCAGAGATACCGATACGTTCTCTGCGCCGTGACGGTTGACCTGCACCGAAATCTCGATCTTGCCGCGTGTCGCCCCGTTCTTCTGCACGTAGGTACGAATCCTGTCCTCAAACACCGAATAGTCGCGCGGCAGGCGCACGGTCGCATCAAAATAGCGACTGTTGACCGAACGGATCTCGACCGTAATATCCTTTTTTTCGCCCTCGGTCCTCGCCCGTCCGAAGGCAGTCATGCTCTGTATCATAGTCTGTTCCCCCCCGAACGCTTCACGATCTTCGCCAGCTCCTCCATAAAGCTGTCCACGTCACGGAACTCCTTGTATACCGAGGCGAACCGCACGTAAGAAACCGCGTCGATTTCACGCAGCTTCTGCATCACAAGCTCGCCGAGCTCCTCGGCGGGGATCTCGCTCAGCATGCGGTTGTGCAGATCCTGAACGATATCGTTCACAAGTGCATCTACGTCAACGGGACGCTTCTGGCATGCCTTCAGAACGCCCGAACGAAGCTTATGCTCCTCAAAAATCTGGCGCGTACCGTCCTTTTTTATGACCATAAGCGGCAGTGTTTCTACCGTTTCGTAGGTGGTAAATCTCTTGCTGCACACCGTGCATTCACGGCGGCGCTTAATGCTGGAGCCGTCCTCAACGGGACGCGAATCAAGAACGCGGCTGTCAAGTGCGCCGCAGGATGGACATTTCATAGGGGCTTCCTCCGAAGTTTTTTGTGGGATAGGCGCATGCGCGTGCATAGCGCGCACGCTAATATCTATCGTATTTATAGATTATATCATAACAAAGGGAAAAAGTAAAGCCTCTCACCGAAAATAATGAGAAATTTTCATTTTCTTTTGCGTTATATCGCAAAAGCCGACGATTTCGCCTGTCCGTCACAGAAAAACGGGCAAAGACGTTTCGGGGAAACCCCGACTTCTCTGCCCGTTTTCTTGGTGGATACGGCTTTATCCCATTTCATCCTCATATACGTCGGAAAGATGCTCGGGAAGCACAGCGTTTTTGATAAGGCGATGGTAAAAGTCCTCGGCATCACGGTATCGCTCGGTAAAATCTCTCAGAAACGCACGTGTCCGCATCCCTTTTTTTTGCTTCTCCACCGTTACCGTATAATAGCGTACCCCATCATCCGCGCGTATCGGCAGCCGCGGTTCAATCGACAAGCGGTAGGTGACAAGAAAGCTTTTGACACGGATCGTGCTTTCGCCAAGCACCACCGCACCGCGCGTTATCATGGAAACATCGTCAAAAATCTCGACCTCTCGTAGCGGAATGTGCATATGTATCTCTCTTCTCCTCCTCGGTGATCTCACATCCATTATAGCAGAGAGACAACGCGAAAAGAGCGTGCAATCGCCGTCCTTTCGCGTCAAAAAAGAGAGGCGAAGCGCGAAGAGCCGATGCTGTGCGCAAAGGTCAGCGAAGCCTGTGGGATCCTGTCGCTCGCTGTGCACGCAAAGCTCTTTTTTTCTACAGAAAGCGACGCATTTCGGCATTGTAAATTTTCTGTAACGTCGGAAAATGCAGGATCAGCTTCGCGAAAAACGGAAAGGATTGCCGCCGTTTCCCGAATTTTTGTACTGCATCCGCTCCCCTGTTTATGCTATAATCAAAGGCGAAACAAATGCCGATTCCATATTTACCTCCGTCGGCAAGGCTGCCTACGCAAACCAAATCTACACACATACAAACAAAGGAGATTGCCATGCTACATAAATTACGCAAGCTGCAAAAGTGCTTGCTGGAACGCACACATCTGAAAACGCCCGCAAAAGCCTACCTTCTCATCAGCCTCAGCGTGATCCTCATCTCGGTCAGCACGACTTTTTTTCTTCTGCGCGACCATCAACTGTTTTTCCTGTGGCGTGAACCGATCCTTGAATACACCCTGGTCTCGCTTGCGATCGCCTTCGGTTTCACTTTTGTGCTTGAGCTATCGCTCCGTGAGCAGGAGAAAAGGAAGAAGTAAACCGATCTGCTCGAAACTTCCTCTCCCGATCCTTCGGAAACTGCTTGCAAATCCAAAAAAAATATGCTATAATGTTGACGTAATGATTATATGCGGAGCTTTTGCATAAACATAAATAGCAGCCGTCTTTTTCGGCTGCAAAAATCAAACGGAGGCTCCGCCATGTATCAATCACAAGCACAGCGCCTTGTCGCGTTTCTCCTTCTCCTCCTCCCCCTCTTCTCGCTTTTCTCCTGCAAGCAAAGCGACGACTTTCTTGCGTGGAACACGCCGCCCATCTCCTTCGTCGGTGAATACGAGGAAAACGGCGTCCGATTCACGGCGTGCTTTTCTGCCGAAGGAAATACGCGTACAGTCGTCATCCTCTCCCCCGAGGCATCGAAGGGATTGACCTATCAATTAAAAAACGACATCGTTACCGTAGCGTACGAAAACGTGACGGAGCAGCTCGACACGATCCCCGCTCCCCTTGCTCGATTTCTCCTGCTTTATCCCGAAAACGCCGTGCTATCGGAGGTCACTCGTGACGGAAACGCACGTCTCGTGCACGTGATCGGCGACGGCGGAAGTTATTGCTACCGTTTTGAAACCGATCGGCTCCCCACCCTCGTCACTGCCGAAACAAAGGAAGGACACCTTTCGCTTCATATACACGATGCGCACGCCGAATGACCTTCGCCGAAATCGATCTAAGCCGTATAAATGCAAACTATAATTTACTTTCCAAGCACAATTTCGTCTTGCCCGTTTTGAAATCGGATGCCTATGGGCATGGTCTCATTCCCGTCGCTGACAGTCTCTTTGCGGCAGGCGCTCGCCTGTTTGCGGTCATTGATGAAGCCGAGGCCGAGCTGTTGCTCTCGCATCTTTCCGAAATTGAGGTGCTGATCCTCGGCGGCTATCAGGGTAGTCTTTCATCCCTCTGCCGCCCGCGTGCGATCTTTTCGGTTTCCTCCTTGGATGACGTCGCTCGTTTCCCCTTGGAACACCGCCCATACCGCGTTCACGTTGCTTTGAATACGGGTATGAACCGTATGGGCTTTTCGCTTCACCCCAATGACCTTGCAGCCACCTTGACGGCAATCGAGTGTCTTTTCGGTGATCCGCGTATCTGCGTTACGGGCGTCTACACGCATTTTCCCGTATCGCTGACCGATAACGGCTTTGCGGAAATGAGACTTCGTCTGCTCAGCGCACTCTCCTATCTCCGCGCGCGGAATCCCGCCATCCTTTATCATGCCGCCGCCACTCCGACGCTCGGCAGCACGCTCCTGCCCCCTGCCTTGCCCCATACCGCTGTCCGCGTCGGACTTGCACTATATGGGTACGGCTTTGCGGGCGTTTCCCCTGCAATGACACTGACCGCACCGATCATCGGACGTTTCCGCGTCCGCAAAGGTGACCGCATCGGATACGGTGCCGATTTTACGGCAAACCGTGACATTGACACCGCCGTCCTCGCCTGCGGTTATGCCGACGGACTTCCGCGCCTGCACCGCGGCATCTGTTTGTACCGCGATCGGCGCTTCCCTGTCTTGGGGCGTGTCTCAATGAACCTCACCGTGATCGGCGGCGACGGTCTTCCGCCCGTCGGCGAGCGGGTGACCGTATTCGGTGACGGCTACACCGCCGCAGATCTTGCCGCAGATACCGACCGCATTCCTTACGAGCTTTTGCTCGCGGGAAGGCAGGCGCGTCGACGTTATGTAACGGCAAAGCCGCTGCAGTCCGACACGCAAGCCTCACAATGACAAATTTCGCACCTTATACCCTTATACCGAAGACGGTGTAAAATTTGAAGGGTAAGACCTTGCGAGACGGTATTCGGCGGAAAGCGCGAAAATTCGTCGCCGCGAGGCTTACAGGTTCGGCTCTCTTCGGCTATACCGATAAAAATACGACAGAATGACTAAAGGAACACATCATGGATAAAAACGGCGTTATCATTTTACATAAGGAAGCGGGGATGACCTCGCAAACGGCAGTGAATCGGGTGAAACGTATCATGGGCATTGCCAAAGCAGGACACACGGGCACGCTGGATCCCATGGCGACGGGTGTGCTGCCCATTCTGTGCGGGAACGCCGTGCGCATGAGCGAATACCTTACCGAAAGCCAAAAACACTACGTTGCCGTTCTGCGACTGGGCGAAGCCACCGAAACCGAGGACGTTACGGGAAGCGTTACCGCCGCCACCGATCATATCCCCACCGAAAGCGAGATCCGCGCCGCCGCCACCGCACTGACGGGCGACATTCTGCAGATTCCGCCGATGTACTCCGCCTTGAAGCGGGACGGAAAAAAGCTTGTTGATCTTGCCCGTAAGGGAATCGAGATTGAGCGCGAGCCGCGCCCGATCACCGTCTACTCGCTGGATGTCGAAAAATGCGATGACCGCCACTACCGTCTTGACGTCGTATGCTCCAAGGGTACTTATATCCGCACCCTCTGCGCCGATCTTGCCAAACAGGCAGGAGGTCTCGGCGCGATGGAAAGCCTTATGCGCGTCGAAGCGGCAGGATTTACGCTTGACCGCGCCGTCACACTCGATGCGCTTTCCGCCATGTGCGATGAGGAACGCGCAAGACACTTGATCCCAACCGAGGCGCTCGTCGAGGATTTTACGCGCATTGACCTGCCGCCCTTCTTCGCGCACCTTGCGCAGAACGGCTGCGAGATCTATCTCAGAAAGATAGGGGTAAGCCTTCCCGTGGGTACACGTGTTCGCTTCTATGATAACGGCAGATTCTTCGCCACGGGGCTGGTGTCGGAATTTGAAAACGGCATTGCCGCACGTCCGACAAAGCAATTTCGCTGACATAGAGGCGGTAAAAGAAAAGCAATCGAAAGGAAAAGTCATATGGGAGAACGCGTCTTTACCCCGGAACAGTCTGCCGCCATTGCTGAGCGAAACAAAACACTTCTCGTCTCTGCCGCCGCAGGATCGGGAAAAACCGCCACGCTCACCGAGCGTATCATTGCTTCCATCACCGACCGAACCTCGCCCGCCGACATCTCGTCAATGCTGATCGTCACCTATACCCGCGCCGCCGCACAGGAGCTGCGTACGCGGATCGGTGACGCACTAAGAAAAGCACTGGACAAGGATCCCGATAACCGCCACCTTTCGCAACAGCTCCTGCTCCTTCCCGGTGCCAAGATCAAAACCATTGACGGTTTTTGCGCCGAGGTCGTTCGCACAGGTGCCACGCTTTGCGGCGTTTCGCCAAGCTTTCGCATCGCGGACGAGGCGGAGCGACTGCTTCTGCTCCGCGAGGTCATGGAAGGCTTTCTTGACGATGCTTATGCAGGCACGGCAGGGCTTTCGG
>JAZLAP010000213.1:0-6835 GCA_045613265.1 Eubacteriales bacterium
GGTTTTCACGATCACATCATTCGTGATCGGCGAGACTACGAAAAAATTGCTAAATATATTTATGAGAATCCGATAAGATGGCAATATGATTGCTTTTTTGCAGAAGAATAGGGGTATGGGCTTTGCCCTGTGCCTTTGTAATACAAAGGCGAAACTGGCGACAAAACAGAACGATACATAAGAATTTGCAAAGGAGGAAGGAAATTGGCAAGACATGAATTTGGCATTATGCAGAATGCCCCCAAACAAGGAAAACGATATGATGAATACAAGCCAAAGAAGTATAACTGCGTCTCTGTTGATGATACTTATGTAGAAAAAATTGACGCCGATTTGAACAATATTGATTTTTATTGGCATACACTCGATATGCCCGCAAAAGGGATAGCATACACAGGTATTACCCTTATTCCACCGAAATCCTTACAAGCATTTACAGCAGTTATCAAAGATATTGCGAAATTGAATGTGCTTAGAGACCTGTTGGAAAATGCGTTTATAGAAAACAAGTGGGTAATACATTTTGGGTTATGATAGCTATTGATTACTCAGCAGAAGTTGAATAAATTCCAACTTATCGAACAGAATAAAACCAACCCCGACAGATTTTCTGTCGGGGTTAATATTTATTTTCTGCGGATCAAATTTGTTTATCCGTAGGGGCGACCATTGTGTCGCCCGCGGGCGTTCGATGAACGCCCCTACAAAAAATATCAAACTTCCTTACGAAAACCACCCTTTGGACTGTCGTTTTTGCTTTTTATCCTTCTCCGAAGATGTGGCGGTAGATCTCGTTTGCGATTACTGCGTGTCCCTCGTTGCTTGGGTGGCAGGAGTCTCCGGGATGCCCTGAGAGCCAGTCCTGCTGTCCGTAATTCGGTGCGCCGACCACAAGATGCGCCATCCATACCGCGTGCATATCGATAAGCGGAATCGCGTATTGCTCCGCGACCGCCTTCATCGCCGCAGCATAGGGTGCAAGATGGCTTTCGTTTTTCGTGCCGTCGTCGTTATAGGAAGGTGTGATGAAGATCAGATCGGCATCGGGATTTCCCTTTTCAAATTCCTGCACCAATTCTTCCAGATCGCTTTTGTATACGGCAGGCAAAACAAACTTTTTGGGATCGTTCGCCAAAGCATCGTTGATGCCGACCATCACGGTATACAGATCTGCCCTTCTCTCGCCTACCGCTCTGCCGATGAAGTCATCCTTACGGTTTAAGAGACGGCGGACGGTGTTGCCGCCGATGCCCGACCGCACGACGGTCACACGCCTTTGGTCGCCCATCTGAACCGAAACAGGTCCCTCGTAGGCTTCGAGCGGCAAAAGCTCCCACTCCCATGAGGGGAGCGTGCAGCTTACCGTACCGTCGTAACGCAGAACGGCAGAATCAGAATAGCGCTCGGCAAGGCGCCGTGCCAGCACTGCCGTGTAGGTATGCTCCCTGTCGGTTGCACGTACTCCGTGTGTCAGACTGTCGCCGACAACGAAGATTGTAAAGTCGCTTGCGCCATCGATGCGACGGGCAATATCCTTTAACGTATGATTCTTCATGCCGCCACACCTCTCTTACGGACGAAGCCCCATGCCACCCTCAAGTGTCAGTGTTTCGCCGTTCATATATTTGAAATCGGGATTGGCAAGCTGCACGCAGACACGGCCGATCTCGGTCTCGGGGTCGCCAAAATGTCCTGCAGGCGGCATTTTTACGTTTGCCTTGAAGGCGTCAGGGTATGCCTTCTCGAAGCCCTCAAGCTGTGCCGTCCAGGCAAGCGGACACACGACGTTGACGTTGATGCCGTCCTTTGCCCATTCGGTTGCGGCAACGCGTGAAAGTCCGCGGATGCCCTCCTTTGCGGCAGCGTAGGAGCACTGTCCGAAATTACCGAACAATCCCGCACCGGAAGCGAAGTTGATGACGCTTCCTTTGGCTTCCTTCAGATAGGGATAGGCAGCCTTCATGTAGTAGAAGGTTGCGTATAGTCCCGAATACATAGCGAGATTGAACTGCTCGGTGGTATGATTCTCGATGGTCACGCCCGACGCGGATGCCTGCGCGTTATTGATGAGCACGTCGATTCTTCCAAATTCCTTTATCGCCGCATCCACAACACCCTTAGCGGTCGCTTCATTGTCGGCGCCCTCTGCAATATCGGCAGAGATCGCGAGAACCTTGATCCCGTAGAGGCGCATGAGCTCCTCCTTTGCCTTTTCGAGCTTTGCCACATTACGCCCTGTGATCACGAGGTTGGCGCCCTCCTTTGCATAGGCAGTCGCTATACCGTAGCCGATCGAACCGCATCTGCCGTCCGACAGAACGGCGTACCCCGCACCCGTAATAATAGCGGTTTTTCCCTTTAAAAAGCTCATTTTTATCTCCTTTGTTGAAAAATATTCGGTGAGAATATTGTAGCATATTTTTCCCTGTTTGTAAATAGAAAACAAAAAAATTCAAAAGAAGGAGAGAGACCGTATGAGAAATCCCGAAAGAACTTGACAAAGTCCGCAAAATATGGTATAATCTCTCTCGGCACACAGTATGCTGAACGTCTGCAGCCCTACAAAAAGGGGCTTTGCGGCAGACTTCTCCACTTTTTCTTAAAATAACAAGGTAAATGATGAACAATACAGAAAACAAGATCAAGATCGTGGCGGACTCCTCGGCAGACCTGACGGCACTTCGGGATATTCCGTTTGCCGTCGCCCCCCTGAAGATCGTCACGCAGAATAAGGAATACATTGACGACGACGCTCTTGACGTTACGGGGATGGTTGAGGAAATGCACCGTTATAACGGCAAGTCCTCTACGTCCTGCCCGAACGTCGGCGATTGGCTCAATGCCTTCGGCGACGCCGAGGAGATCTTCTGCATCACCATTACGAGCGGTCTTTCGGGCAGCTATAATGCGGCGTGCGCTGCAAAGGCGGAATACGAAAAGGAGCATCCGACGCGGCGAGTTACGGTGATCGATTCGCTTTCGGCAGGTCCCGAGATCGCGCTCATTGCCGAGCGCATCCGGAAAATGGTCCTCGACGGCAAGAGCTTCGACGAAATAGAGAAGGCTCTGCCGCGCTATAAGACCGCACTTTTGTTCGTTCTGGAGTCGATGAAAAATCTGGCGAACAACGGACGCGTGAGCAAGCTTGCCGCAACCGCCGCAGGAATTCTCGGCATCCGCGCCGTCGGACGGGCAAGCGACATGGGAACGCTTGAATTGCTTGACAAATGCCGCGGCGGCAAAAAGGCGATCGAGGCGGTCGTCTGCCACATGAAGAAAATGGGCTTTAGTGGCGGCCGTGCGATCATTTCGCACTGCTTAAACAAAATCGCGGCAAGTGAGCTTGCCGAAAAAATCCGCGCCGCCTTTCCGCCGGCAAGGGTGGACATCCGCGAATGCCGCGGTCTTTGCAGCTTTTACGCCGAAAAGGGCGGTATGCTGATCGGATTCGAGGCGTGAAGAAGCAAAAGATGGCTTTGGCGATTGCCAAAGCCATCTTTTTTATTTGGTTCTTATGCTTCTCGATAAACTGCATAAAACAGCGCCGGGAGTGACATTTCTTCTTCCCTTTCTGCGCTATATTCAGAGCGTTACGTCAATACCGTTTTCGCGGCGAAAGAGTGTTCCCTCCCCTGCCTTCACACGCGCGACAAAATCCGTCTCACTCATAATAGGTGTATCAAACTGCATTCCGCCGAAAACGCGCTTTTTGTCGCCGACATGATTGTCTGAGCCGGCAAAGCGGAGAAGTCCGTACTCCTTGGCGTAGATCTCCGCCATTCTGTTTTCGTGCTCGGAGCGCTCAACGTTAAAAACCTCGACAGCATGTACGTGGCGCGGGAAAAGACGGATGTGGTCGATATAAGCCGCCTCGCGGAAGGGGTGCGCTTGTACGATCAACGCGCCTTCCTCTGCAACCAAGGTCAGAAATGCACTTTTCTGCATGCCGTCGATCTCGGGATGCGCAAGATACCACTCCATCGGCAGTCCGTAGACAAGGAAATCCGTGCCGCCGATGCTGCTCTCAACCCCGCAAAAGACGGAAAGACCGATTTCCTTGCCGACGCGAAGCCCTTCCTCGTAGTCCGAGAAAAAGAAGCGGATCCGCTCCTCGTACGGAAGCTTGTGATCAATACCGATATTGCCATCAATAAAATGGTTGGTGATGAAAACACCTGTGTAGCCTATCTCTTTATAATAGATCAGGCTTTCGCGTACGCTTGCGCGTGCGCAACGGCTGACGGGTGACGTGTGCAGATGCGTTTCGTAAAGATACATTGTCATTCTTCCTCCGGTCGCCTTCCTTAATTTTTCGTTCTCATTTTACCACACTTTTCTCCGCTTTACAATAGATATTTTGAAAATGTGGGCTATTTTTGCAAAAATTCATCTTTTTGCAAAAATAGAAAAAGAGAGGCGCGTGTGATTTGCACCTCCAAAAGTGTCTAACTTTTGGGGGGAGCATATCAACCTCTCTTTTTTCGTTATCACATCCGCTCGGCGAGAGCCTTTTTCCTTTGCCAGCCGCCGAAAAAGAAATAGAGCATACTGGGGATGGCGTAGCCATACGGTGCAAGGGCGTAGCCGAGGACAAAGCCGTAGAAGCCCCAACCGAGAAGGATGCCAAACAAATAGCTGAGTCCGATCCGCAAAATAACGCCGTCGAGGAGCGCGAGTACCATACAGAGGTGCGCGTTACCGATGCCTTGTATAAACGCACCACTGCCGCGCATAACGGTAAAGGCGGGGAACATAAACAGAATCGCCGCAATGAAGGTACCCGACATTTCGTGAACGAGCGGATCGTCCGAAAACAGCATGAAAAGCTGCTTACCAAATGCAACATAAAGCAGCATGAAGATCGCGGTCAGAATTACCGAATACAGCCACGTGAGGTACACCACCTGCTTTGCCCGCTTCTTTTCGCCGGCACCGATATTCTGGCTGATCATCGGCATGGCGGCATACTGGACACCCTGTGAAATTTTATTAATAATGTCATCAATACGGACTCCGACACCAAAGGTAGCCGAGGCGATACCGGTAACGGGGTCGATGCCGTTGATCATACGGTTCACGAAGAGCATTGAAATGTTAATGAAGCCGGACTGAATTGCCATCGGTGTGCCGAGACTCGTAATCATGCCGGCATAACGGCGGTCGATCCTGAAGCTCTCCTTTTTGAAATCAAAGCCGAAGGAGACACGGCGGCGATAGAGATAGTAAAGAGAAAACAGGAAGGACACCGCCTGCCCGATGATGGTCGCCCACGCCGCGCCCGCGACGCCCCAGCCGAGAAGCCCCGTAAACAAAAGATCGAGGACGAGGTTCACACCCGACGCAATGCCGATAAACAGGAAGGGGCGTTTGGCATCTCCCATACCGCGCAAAACAGCAGAAACCATATTATAGCCCGCCGTAAAGACGAGACCGCCACCGCAGATCAGGAGATAATCCGCCGCCATCGCGTAGGATTCGGTCGGCACCTTCAACGCATTGAGGATCGGGTAACAGAAGCCCATCGAAATGACCGACAGCGCAACGCCGAGAATCGTGATATAGCTGAACAGGGTACCGATAATATCGTTCATTTCCTTTTTCTTTCCCGCGCCGAGTGCCTGCGAGATCAGCACCTGACCTGCATTGGAGAAGCCGAGTGTCAGCATCGTGGCAAAGGTGACGATCTGACTGCTCTGCGACACGGCGGTAAGTCCCGGCGTACCAACGAAATGACCGACGATCACCATGTCGATGGTGCTATAGAGCACCTGAAGGGCGTTGGACGCCATAAACGGCAAGGAAAACCATAAAAGCTGGCGTGAAATTTTCCCTTTTGTAAAGTCTTTAGATATGGTTTTTGTGGACACGTGTACTCCTATCTGCTCTCGATGAAAGAGTCTTTTTCTTGATAAAAATGAAATGGAATATTCGTAAAAAACTTGCCTTTTCGGAATTTTTCTGACAATTTCTCTCTTTTCTGTGACTTCTCTTGACAAAATTCCGTATTCGTGCTATAATGCTAATATCAAAACTTTTTTGGAGGTTTATTATGGATGCTTTGAAGAAACTGTTTCCGATGTCCTGGAAATACGCAAAGGACGTCGCCAATCTGATCATCGGTATCCTCGTTTACATCGTATTCGGTGTAGTCGCAGGTGCGCTGATCGGACTTTCTACCTTCCTTACGGCTTGGATTCCCGTTGTGGGTGCGATCCTTGCGTGGGCACTGGGCGTGATCGGCAGTCTTATCGGCATTTACGTTCTGGTAGGCATCATCGTGATGATCCTGGTCTTTGTCAAGGTATTGAAATAAGACACGCGAAAGGAGCTACCTCTGTGTAGCTCCTTTTCTTTTTGTCAAAAACCGATCAGTTGCCGTTATACATCATGCTTTCGCCGTGCTTTTTTGCCTCCTCGTCTCCCATGATCATCTCATAGAGACTATCGGCAAACAATTGATGCATTTCACTCGTTGGATGATTGATACGGTTCACAAGCATCATCGTTATATCCTCGGTTTCGGCAAGCTTCTTCCATTTCGCGTAGCAATCGCATACGGGGACACCCATTTCTGCGGCAAGCGCGCGTGCATCGTCCATAAAGCGATCCATTCTGCCGCCGTTCTGCATTTCGGCGGTCTTGCCCGCGTACTCATACCACTGTCGGGGCGTATCCTCGGCAACGTAGGTATTCAGCATGTTCGGTGTCATAAAGATCACGTCGGTCTCGGCAGTACAAGCCGCAAAGATCTTGCGCAGAGCAGAAAGATACACGTCAAGCTCACCGTTCACGTCGTTAAGACCGAAGCAAACGATCACAAGATCGGGGTGGTGCG
>JAZLAP010000214.1:0-4407 GCA_045613265.1 Eubacteriales bacterium
AATCTCCTCGGAGGGATATCGTTTTAGATATACCTATTGGAATCCATACACTCAAAGATGAAAATACCCCCGACAGACCATTAAAATCTGTCGGGGGTAATTATTTGTTTTCTGCGTTGCAACTATTCTTTTCTTGACAGAGGACGCCTGTTCCTACAAGGGGAAATCAAACTTCCTTATGAGAACCAGCCCTTGCAGTCGGTGTTGCTTTTTTATAACGGAAACCGTTTTCTCTCGCCGTCGCATTTATCCTTGCTACGGCACTTTTTTCAGTTTGCGGTAGGCGGTGGGAGATGCGCCGTAACGCAGCTTAAAGCGCTTTGTAAAGTTGGCGTAATCGGGAAAGCCTGCGCGAAAATGGATCTCCTTGACCGAAAGCGCGGTATATCGGAGAAGCTTTGCGGCGTAGGCAAGGCGGACGGTGTCAAGATACGTTTTGAAGGTGAAGCCGACTTCTCTGTGAAACAGGTCGGAAAAGTAGGCAGGCGAAAGCCCGACGTAATCTGCCGCCGCTTCAAGTGTGGCTTCTGCACCGAAGCTGCCGTGCACGAAAAGGAGTGCCTTTTGTACGTAGCGAGCCGCTTTGTTCGAGTATAGGGGGGCGGGGTACTGTATGCTGAGCTTTCGGATCGCGCACTCCAAAAGCTGCATGGCGTAGGTGGGGTGTGCTTCGTGCGTTTCTACGATCTCCGAAAAGAGGAGGCGCAGAAAACGGGAGGTCTCCCCGTCGAGAATGAAGTGCGAGGGCTGGGAGAGCAGCCAGGCAGTGATATCGGTAGAGGCATCTCTCTCCTCGGGGATAAACATAATATTGATGAGCGAAAGATCGACCTTTCGCAGGGCGTGGATGTGCGATGGATTCATGACGAACAGGGTGTCAGGACAGGCGTGATAGGGAACACCGTCGATCTCGTATTCGGCACTTCCGTCAAGGATAAGCTCGATCTCAAAGAAATCGTGACCGTGGTAATCACAATCCGCGGTCAGATGTTTTTTTGACGCGCTGATCATACTGTTCTCGATATAGTCCCTGTTTTTGAAGATCCTCATATGCGCACCTCGGCTGTTTGATGACTACAGTATAACACAAAACCGAAAAAAATGCAACATATAAAAAAAGAAAGGCTATTGTCGTAGGATCCGAGACGGTGTATAATTTAATTGAGTCTGCCAAAAGCAATGCAGCTTTATATAGATATATAGACAAGTATCTCTTGGCTTTTGCTTTGCATACGGCAGGGAACGGAAGGAGTATTAGGATGAAACGACTGTATTTGATCGGAAACGCCCATATTGACCCTGTATGGCTCTGGCGTTGGCAGGAGGGATTCTCCGAAATTTTAGCAACCTTTCGAAGTGCTCTTGATCGGATGAAGGAGTTCTCGTATCTTACCTTTACAAGTGCCTGCGCCTCGTATTACGAGCTGATCGAGCGGCTGGATCCTGCGATGTTCGAGGAGATCCGCGCACACGTAAAAGCGGGACGATGGTGTATTACGGGCGGCTTTCTGTTACAGCCCGATTGCAACATTCCCGACGGCGAGAGCTTTGCCCGTCATGCCCTGTATTCTCAGCGCTACTTTAAGGAAAAATTCGGCGTGATTGCCAAGACGGGCTACAATGTGGACAGCTTCGGTCATAATGCGGCACTTCCGAAAATCCTGCGGGCAAGCGGTATGGAAAATTACGTTTTTATGCGCCCGATGCCAAAGGAGCAGGGAAGACGGGAGTATCTGTTTCGATGGGAGAGCGACGACGGCAGCGGTGTGACGGCTTACCGTATTCCGCTCCGCTATAACTGTGAGGAGGCGCAGCACGTTCGTGAGGTGTACGCGATCGCAGAATCCGAAAAGGAGGATATGATGGCGTTTGTCGGCGTGGGTAATCACGGCGGCGGCCCGACGATCGCGTTGATCGACGATCTCTCGCGACTTCCTTTTGATACCGTATATACGACACCCGACGCCTATTTTGACAAAATCCGCGAGCATGAGCTTCCGACGGTTTCGGGCGAGCTTCAGCATCACGCGCGCGGGTGCTACAGTGCGGTGTCGCAGGTAAAACGGGCGAACAGAGAATGCGAGCAGAATCTGTTGGCGGCAGAAAGGCTTTGCACAATGGCGGCAAAGCTGACCGATTCTCCGTATCCGAGAGAACGCCTGAAAACGGCATGGAAAAATCTTTTGTTCAATCAGTTTCACGACATTCTCGGCGGTTGCTCGATTAAGAGTGCCTACAAGGATGCTTCATATCTGTTCGGAGAAACGATGAGCATCACGGAAAAGGAAATCTATCTTGCCATGCAAAGGATCGCATGGCGTATAGATACGCTGAGAGGTGCAACGCTCCCAAGCCTTGCAAGGAAAAATTTTCGGACGTGGGAGCACGACAGCCTCGGAGTCCCCGTCATTCTGTTCAATCCCCACGCGTGGCCCGTTCGCGCTTGCATTACGGTCGGAGAAAAGGCGAGCGCAGTGACCGACGACTTTGGAAATGCGGTTCCGTTTCAGTCTGTCCGCGCCGAATATACCGAGCATGCCGATAAATATGCAACGGCGTTCATTGCCGCTCTGCCGCCGCTCGGCTATACGACCTACAGGCTTTATACCAAGCGAGAGTCTGCCGCTTGTGCAGAGACATTTCTTACCGTCTCGGAGCGCGTGCTCGAAAACGAGTGGTTGCGGCTGGAGCTTGATCCCGAAACGGGCGATATTGCCCGTCTCTTCGACAAGCGCGCAGGCGTTCCTCTGATCGAGCGTGCCTGCCGTGCGATCCTGCTCGACGAAAGTGCGTGCGACACGTGGGCGCATGACAAGGAATCTCTCGGTCCCACCGTGGGCTGCTTCGGTAACGCCGCACTCAGCATCGTGGAAACGGGACCTGCCAGAGCCATTCTGCGGAGTGTTGCCCGTTACGGAAATTCGACGCTGACGCGCGATTTTACGCTTCTTGCGGGCGACGACCGTATTACCGTCAGGACGTGCGTAGATTTTCACGAGCGGCACAAGACGTTGAAGCTCTCCTTCCCGATGACGGATGAGACGGTAACGGCAAAGATCCCCTACGGCAGTATTACACGGAAGGGCTATACGGGAGAGGAGCCGTGCGGCAGCTTTGTCGCGAGCGGCAGACTTGCGGTTGCCAATGACGGAAAATACGGCTACGATACCGAAGGCGGCGACATGCGGCTTACGGTATTGCGCGGCGCGATCTATGCCGACCATTTCGGTGAGCGCGATGCGTTCTGCGAACATATGGATATGGGAACGACGGAGTTTTCGTATGCCGTTTTTGCATACACGTGTGTGAAGGAGACCGAAAAAAAGGCATCGGAGCTGAATTTTGCACCGCGGTATATCATGGGCAGCTTCCACAGCGGCAGCCTTCCTTCCCACATGAGTTGCTATGAAGCAGCCGAGGATGCGCCCTTGATGAGCTCGCTGAAGATGGCGGAGGATGGCGATACGGTGATCGTTCGATTCTGCGAAACCGAAGGACGGCATACGGACACGGCGGTAAGGCTGTTCTCCAAGGAGCTGTCCGTTTGCCTTTCGCACAACGCTATCGTAAGCTATCGAGAAAGCGGCGAACGGGTAAATATGTTAGAGGAAACGGAGGAGTAACTGTGTACATACTCGGATTTGACATCGGCGGAACCAAGTGTGCCGCAGTGACGGCGGAGTGGGACGGTGTATGTGTACGCCTGCTTCAAAAAGAGGTATGCGCGACCGACCACGATATTTCGGCAGATGCCATGCTCGACAGGCTGATTCTGATGGCGGACGGCATTCTCGACCGCCGCCCCGACCGTATCGGTATTTCCTGCGGCGGTCCGCTCGATGCCGCGCGCGGCGTGATTCTGTCTCCGCCCAATCTCCCCGGATGGGATCATGTTGCGATCGTTGCGCGCATGAAGGCACATTACGGCGTCGTCGCAAGGCTGCAAAACGATGCCAATGCCTGCGCGCTTGCCGAATGGAGGTTCGGAGCCGGGCGCGGCTGTAAAAATATGATTTTTCTTACCTTTGGAACGGGGCTGGGCGCGGGACTGATCCTTGACGGCAGACTGTACGGCGGTACGAACGGCAACGCGGGCGAGATCGGACATGTCCGCATGGAATCGGACGGGCCTGTGGGGTACGGAAAACACGGCTCGCTTGAGGGCTTCTGCTCGGGCGGCGGTATTGCGCAGCTCGGCGAGCGGATGGCGGCAGAAGCCGTCGCTGCAGGAGAAGCACCGTCTTATGTCGGCACGGGCGGCGTTACGGCAAGAACGGTCGCGGATGCGGCATTTGCGGGGGATGCGGCGGCGAAACGGGTGTACCGTTGCTCGGGCGAATATCTCGGTCGGGGGCTTTCGCTTCTGATCGACCTGTTAAATCCCGAGGCGATCGTGATCGGAAGCAT
>JAZLAP010000215.1:0-10959 GCA_045613265.1 Eubacteriales bacterium
ACAACGGAGATCCTGATCCAGTCGGCGCTCGATGAGCTTTGCCGAGGCAGAACCACAATCGTCGTTGCGCACCGTCTCTCCACCGTCAAAAACGCCGACCGCATTGCCGTGATCGACGGCGGACAGATCGTCGAAGAGGGAACGCACGACGAATTGTTAAAGAAGAACGGTATGTACGCCGATCTTTACAACCTGCAATTCCGCGCCGCACAGTAAAAGAATCCCGCATGTCGACGACATGCGGGATTCTTTCGTACAAGGATATTCATTCTTGACTTTCGTTTTCAAGATAATTGTTGATAAAAAAGTTGATAACGTCCTTACGCGTGACGATGCCGATAAAAACGTTACGGTCGTCTACAACAGGGACGAATTTGTGCTCTTTCACACGTTCAAGAAGCGAACGGATGGGAGCATTATGCCATACGGTAGCATCGTCCTTCTTAAAAACACGCTTCACGGGCGTGTCCTCAAGGTAGCGAAGATCGATATTGCCGCGATCGAGCAAAAGGCCGAAAATGTCACTTTCGGAGAGTGTCCCCACGTAGTGTCCCTCGTCGTCCAAAACGGGAACGTCGGAATAGGCGTGATGCCGCATCGTTTCCAGACCTTGACGCACCGTGCTGCTGTCTTCAATATAGGCAACGGCATTTTTGGGGGTAAGAAAACGCAAAATACTGACCATATTCGTCTCCATTTTCCATTTAGCCGCACAAGGCAGAACCGATCACGGTGCCAAAGCGTGCATTGTCGGGGATGATAAAGGAAACACCGAACATTTGCGAAAGCTGTGCAAATTTTTCCTTCGCATAGTCGATCGCCGTCAGGTTTCCCGTCAGAACGATGCGGTCGAGAGCGCGTGACCGCGCGGCAAAGATCGCCATCATGCCAACCGTTTCAAATACCATGTTCAAAACACCTTTTGCGATGTCGGCAGGCGTGGCAACGTCGCTGATTTTGCCGAAATTTGCCGCCGTCATGTCACGTGACAGCGCCGATTTTGAGCTTTTGCGCGTGATGTCTCCGACACGGAGATCGACGTTTTTGAGGTCGCCGCCCTCGGCAAGCTCGCAGATATGCTCGATCGTTTCAAGTCCGAGCAGCTTTTTCGACAGTCCGACCAACGTACCGCCGCCGACACCCGTACCGCCCAGGTACTGCATTTCGGCACCGTTCTTTGCATGAATGATCGCCGTGCCCGTTCCCATGCTGACGACGATCGCTTCCGAAAGTCCGGAAAGATAGAGACCGCCGATACCGATCCCCTGAAATTCGGGAACGGTTGCGACAGGAAGACCGTAAAGATCACCGGATACGTACGAGGAGCCGGCACCCGTCAGCATGACCTTTTCAATGTCCGAGAGGTGCAGGTCGTTTTTTACGGTAAACTTACCAAACGCACCGTAAATCGAGGTGACAGGATCGGCGGCACGCACGAAAAGAGGAGAGATCAGCTCTTTTTGCTCTCCGTTCTTGCGAAAACCGACGATCTTCGTCGTGCTTCCGCCAACATCTATTCCAATAACAACGCCCATGTCGCCACTCCTTTTGTGTTTCTCCTTTTATTATAGCATCAACATCCTGAAAAGTCAAGGATTTTCTCGCGGAAGCGTACAACCTCTTGCTTCAGGTGCGGTTCGAGGCCTCGCAATAGGCAATATCGCCGCCCAGTATGCGTATTTTTTCGGAAAGTGCTTCGTAACCGCGACCGATCAGCTTTGCGTTTTCGATACGGCTTTCGCCGTCTGCGGTAAGTGCCGCCAAAACGAGTGCCGCACCACCTCTGAGATCGGTTGCCGCAACGCGCGCGCCCCGATAGCGGCAGACTCCGTTTGCAGTTGCGGTATCCTTTTCGATATGTACGTTGGCGCCCATTGCGCAAAGCGCAGGAAGATAGCCAAAGCGGTTGCGCCATACCGTTTCGCGGATATGGCTCGTTCCGTTTGCAAGCCCGAGAGCGGCAGTGACAAGCGGTTGAAGATCGGTGGGAAAGCCGGGGAAGGGGGCGGTCGTAACGTTGGTAGCGGAGAGGCGGCCGTCGCTTTTGAGAATGACACTTGTATCATTTACGCTTACCGAAGCCCCCATCCGCGCAAGCGTTTTTATAACGGGCGTCAGCTCGTAAGCAGGCACACCGCTCACCGTAATTTCGCCGCCTGTAGCCGCACCCATGAACAGATAAGTGCCGGCTTCGACCATATCGGCAATCAGAACATGCTTCGTTCCTGTTAAGGATTTTACACCGTTTATCGTCAGAAGAGGTGTACCGTCTCCTTCAATGCATGCGCCCGATGCTCGCAAAAAACGGCATAATTCCGCAATGTGCGGCTCGGTTGCGGCACCGTCGATCACCGTGCGTCCCTTAGCGGTTACGGCGGCAAGAAGCGTGCTTGCGGTGGCACCGACGGAAGGGCGCGGAAGCTGTATGTAACGCCCCGAAAATCCGTTGGCTTTTCCGCAAATGCCGTTCTCGTGTTCTCCAAGCGTTGCTCCCATTGCGGTCAGAGCCTTGACGTGATAATCGATAGGTCGTACCCCGAAGTTACAGCCGCCGGGAAGCGGTATATTGGCAACGCCGAAGCGTGCAAGCGAGACGGGAAGCAGGTATATACCCGCACGCAGATCGGCGGCGGCTTTGCAGTCGGATGCGTGACAGTGTGCGGTGTCGATGATTGCTACGTGGTTTTTATAGCTGACGGCAGCGCCGCATTCTGTGAGTAGCGACAGAGCGACGCGCACGTCACGGATGTCGGGAAGATTGCAAATCATGGATTGCCCGTGCACGAGAAGCGTCGCAAACAGGATCGGCAATGCCGCGTTCTTTGATCCGCTGACCGTCACCTCGCCATATAAGCGTCTTCCGCCGCTAATGCGATAGTATTCCATAGAAAAGTCACCCCTTCGTCTGTTTTCGGTACAGTATATACCGAACACGGAGAAGGGGTGACTTCGGTTGTGAGGTGTTATTTTATGCTTGCGTAGTAGTAGGCGACGGCAAGATCGACAACAAGACCGTAGGTGATGCTGCCCGCAGTCCCCTGTGATTGCAGGTAGCTGTCATTCATACCTGTGGCAATGTTATGCACCGTTTCGTTTCTGTGCGCATCGTAGCATGCGGCATACGCGCGCACGTCGCCTGCCATTGTAGGGGTGTAGAGAGAAACGGCGGCGGCATAGGCATCCTTGTCTGTACCGTAAAGAGGAGAGCGCAGATAGTCAAGCAGATTCATATAGCCAACATACTGCAGATAATCATCGGCAGAACCGATGCAGGCAAGAAATGCAATGAAATTTGCTTCGTTTTCATGAGCAATACCGCGTTGATGTGCCATTTCGTGTGCCGCCGTGAAGACAGTGCTGTAATCCGGGTAGGTGGTATTTACGTTGGACTCACCGGTAAAGAAGGAATAGACGCCGACGATGCCTGTATAGGTCATGGCGTCCGAAAGAAGGATCGGCTTCAAGGTCGTTCTGTGCGCCTGCAAAAACGGCAATTTGTCGGATAAGGCAGAGTAGGCATCGTTCAATTTGTCGGTCATGGTATCCCAGTCGTAAGGCATTTCTGTGCCGTCATCAGTGAGAGAAAACCGGGCGGAAAGCGTAGCAGCATTTTGCGCCGCCCACGCCGTCACCTCGTAAAGCTCGGTCTTGCCGACGTTGATCGCGGGGAGTGAAAGCCGGTCGGAAAGCGACGTTGTATGATAGCCGATGGCATACGTACCGACAAAGAGCGTATAGATGATCATCGGAACGGCAAGTGTAAAGGCAACGAAGCGCCGGAAGCGCTCGCGCGATCGGATCGACAGAATCCCCCATACGATCAGCAAAATAAAGAATATCGGGATGAGGCAGACGAGAATTTCGGCAAGCGAAAAGGGGAACCATCCCGTCAGCTTCGCCATTACGAAGCGGAAGGCGGCACCAACGGTGCGCGTGTAAAAATCAGCGAACGGTTTGGAAAGACGCGCGATCGCACGCACCGAAAGCGCAAGAACGAACAGAATGAGAATGACGAGAAAAGGAAGAGGAAGCTTTCTTTTTTTCATGATCGGTTCACTCAGGCGATAGACTCGTTGCTTTTTTCTGCCTTGTTTTTTGTCTTTCGATTGGAAGGAACGAAAATGACGATCATCAAGGCGAGGATCAAAACGGCAGTGACGGCAATGCCGCCCTCGGGACCGAAGGCACCGCCGTTGGTCAAGCTTTTGCCTTCGTCGACACTACCGATCAAAAGCGTGGGAAGCGACGGGAGTCCGCTGACCGACATACCGAAAATACATCCTTCGGCAAAATTCCATGCCGTGTGCAGTGCAAGGCTCGGTACAATGCTGCCGGTGCGCAGCATGAGAATGGCTGCAACGATACCAAAGAGTGTGATGTTGATAAAGGGCAAAGCACCGAAGCCTGTGTTCCCGGTATGCATCAGGGCGAAGAAAACGGCACTGAACAGAATGGCAGAGTTCGGATTCTTGTGATTTTCGGCAAGAGACATCATAAGGTATCCGCGCAAAAGAAACTCCTCGCTTGCACCCTGGATCACAAAGCCGAGGAAAAAGGCAAAAAGCCACGGATACGACGGATTTTCGGCGAGCCTGAAGCTTGCCGCACCGTTCAAAGCGCAAATGCCCGAGACGCCTGCGAAGAGCAAGGTGCCGAGCAGAAGTCCGACGGCATAGTGACGGACGGCATACTTTCCGCGAAGCCCAATAAAAGCAAGCCGTCTTCGCTCCACAAGCTTCACGAACAGGATCACCGCGCCAATCGTGAATGCGGTAAGGAAAAGCGAGACGAGAAGGAAGGGGCGCGTCGTGACAAGCGCGTTCCATCCTTCCGTGAAGGCAACCGTGTCACCGTTCATCATGGACTGCGCAAGCGCGATCATTTTTTGCGGTTGCCACACGTAAAGAAAGATGGTGGAAAAGCTTGCCTGTAACAGATTGGAAATGTAAAATACGGCAAAGAAAAGAAGAATATGGCCGAGCGGCGAAAAACGGCGGGCGGCGGGACTCTTTTCGGATAAAAGCGGAGAATCGTTCAGATCATACAGAGGCATTTTGAGATTCCTTTCTTTTTTTACGATATAGCCATAGTGCGAGATAGGTGATCGCTGTGGCGGTGAAAAAACCGCTGAAATCAATCAGAACATCGACCACCGAAGAACCGCGATTCGTAAAGATCTGCAGGGTTTCGTCGATGGCGGCGATCAATAGCCCGAAGGGAAGAGAAAGGATCGCAGATGTCAGCGGGGGAAGGCGTTGAATACGTGTAAAGAGAAACGCTTCAAAGGCAAGAAAGCCAAATTCGGCAAAATGCGCAAGCTTTCGGACATATGTGGCAAGAAAACGGGCAAAGCTGCTCTCGGTGCCGAATATCCTTTGCAAAAAGCCGAGGACGTTTCCCGATAACTCCGCCGACTCCTTCTGCGGTAACATAGAGTTTCCGAAAATGAAGCAGAGCGTCAGAAGGATCGCTGTCAGGGTGAGACAAGAAAAGGCGAATCGGCTTCTGTTCCGTGTTATCATAGAACGAGACACGGAAATCATAACCCCAGAGGCTTGCGACCTGTGTATCCCGCATTTTCCATACAGTGCAAAAGCTCATCGCTTATGCCGTCGGGAGATACAAAGTGCGTTGCCTTGTCATGGAGATCATGTTCCGCAAGAATCTCGTTTGCATCGCAGAATGTAAGCTCGGAATCCGAAATTACAGTGTTTTCGTCTGCCCAAGAGCAGTAGGCAGCATTAAGAAAACGGCAGAGCGGCGATTTCGAAGCGTGACGGGCGGAGGGACGGATGATATTGAAGCGCGTATGCCAATGCGATGCGCCGTTTTCGTGGATAAAGACGGCATAATCGCTGTTGTCGCCGCCCGCGTGCTCACCCGGTTCAATCAGATTGCGGTCGATCACGTTGAAGGGCTTTTCGTTGAAGTGCGTACAGTTGCCGCCTCTTGTGCGGATCGCCGCACCGTATTTACCGCATAGCATGTAATCGGAGATGTGGTTTTCCGAAATGTTGACGCGCAGGACGTTATACTCTTTTCCGAATCCGTACTCAACGGGATGTTCACCGATTCCGAGCAGGATCGCCTCGTAAGAGAGGTTTGAAAAGCTGTTTCGCGTTACAGAGAGCTTTTTGACGACGACAAAACGAATGGCAGGACTGTCCTCGAATACGTATCCGATCGCATCGAACAGACAGTTCCGAATCGCAATGTCCTCGTTGCCGTTCTGCGTGTCGTGCGCTCTGCCCGCACCGAAGGAAAGGGCGTATCCGCCGATATGGGTAAATTCGCATGCCTCAAGCTCGATGTCCTTCGTTACTCCCGTAAAGGCGACCGCCGATGCGTTGATGCGCGAGAAGCGGCAGTTATGGAAGGAATATTCGGATGCGTTTTCGAAGTGCATGACCTGACTGCCCAGGGAGGCGTTGCGGCTATGCAGATCAAGGTTACGGAAGCTGACGGTGGAGACGTTTTTAAAATCAAAGCCGATGCGTGCGCTGTTTTCAAGCTCGACCGTACCTGCTTCGATGGCTTCAAAGATCAGGTGATGCGTACCGTCTGCAAAATCTTCTCCCGTCAAGGTCAGGGACTTATCGATAGGGTAGCAGCCTTTTTTGAAAAGGATCCTGACTTCGGTATTGTGCTTTGCCGCAAAAATGTCGCGCGCCGTTTCCAACGCATGAGCGACGGTCAGGCAAGGACTCTCTTCGTTTGTGCCGCTATGACGGTCGCTGCCGTCCTTTGCATCCAGGTAAATATCGATTTTGTGTGCGTATTCGTGCGGCATTGGGATCTCAGCTCGGCAGAAGGAGCATCCGGTGGATAAAATGATATCCCTTGCTTCGGCAGGTATATTCTTTAAGCTAAGTCCGCGGCGGGTTTCACGTTCGATGATGTTTACAGCATTGCCGCCACCGTCGGGGCCGTATACCGATTTAGGATTGGGAAGAAAATAGTTGAAGATATAGGTTCTTTCGATCAGCTGATTCATGGAGCCGCCGATAACAAAAGCGCTTGTGGGCGGATTGTCCTCGCGTGCTACGATGACGTTGTCGTAGTCATGCCAGTGCGAGGAGCCCTGGTCGTGGTACATGACGCGGTAGCTGATGACTTCGCCCGCATTTTCACCGGTCACCATATAGTTATGGTGCATGAAATTGACGTAGCTTTCGTGCTGCTCCCATGCGTTGCCGCCGAGAGTGTAGATCGCACCGCCGTCGCGCATACAGTTGATGAAGTCATCGACGTAGTTATAGGCGATCTCCACGTTGATCAGATTGATGTTTTCGCCGAGCGGCCAGTTTGCAATGCCCCACGACCAACCGACCGAGATGCCCGAGTAGGCGGAATTTTTAATGGTGTTATGATTGATCTTTACGTCAACGCCGAGTCCGAGAAAGATCGCAGGATTGCTGTTGAAGGTAAGACCTGTTCCCGAAATATAGTTGTTTTCGATGGTAATACCGATGGCGGCATTCTCTTGGTCATCCCATTTGCCGTTCGGTTTTCCGACGCGCACTGCCGTTGCGGCAAGATTGCGGAAGTCGCAACCGAATACGGTGAGATCGGTCGTGCGCGCATTGAAATGCAAGGCATCGGTACCAAGCTCGTAGAAATCGCACCCTTCAACACGCACGTTGTTGCAACCCTTTCCGTATACTGCGGCATGCGTCAAAAAACCGAGGCTATCCTTTTTAATATAACCGCACTGTCCCGTAATATAACCGTTTTCGGTCACAAAGTTTGAGGTGATGCCGGTAAACGCGAGATTGCGAAGTATAACGTTGGATACGCCGTCAAGAATCAGGAGATTTTCAAGTAGCGGATAGCTGAGAACCGCATCCTTCATCGAGGCAGCGGTTTCGGGATAGTAGTATATCTTACCGTGGGTGCGGTCGTAGAAAAAGCTGTTCTTCTGCGTTAACAGAGACAGACTGTTTTTGAATTTATAGGGACGTCCGTAAAGCCCTTGACAGTAAGAGCGCATGAAAATGGCAAACTCCTCATCGGGGATTTTAACGGCGACAAAACCGTCCTTCTGCTCGCGGCGGTTAATGGATTCAATATGTATGCAGTGTATCTGCCACTCGACACGGAGCCACATTTCGGGAAGAGGGTCGGTATCGGTGGTCATGCCCTCGATCATTTTGGGATCGACGTAGAGCTTGTGTGCCACCGTATCCACGTAATCCGCCGATTTGCGGTTTTTTTCGTTCGGCGGTGCAAAGGGAAGGTTTGCAAAATGATCGTTTTCCGCAAGCACGGCGCGTTTGCCGTTGCAATAGAAGTCACGGAAGGCAGGAAAACTGCCGTCGGGAAGACGCTCTTCGTCAGACATTTCATAGAGAAAATAGGGTTTGCCCTTGACCTTGACGAATTTATTGCCGGCGATACTTTGTGCCGACGTAAAAACAGGACGCTTGTTTCCTTGCGCCGCAATGGTCAGTGTGGAGTCCGGACATCCGATATCCGTATTGGAAATGCGAATGGCGGACGACTCTGTATACCGCCCCTCTTCGACAGAAATATGAACCGATATGGGGGTTTCGCTTTTCAGAATTTCACGGGCAACCTTGACGGCGGCACCGAGTGTACGGTAGGGACGGAGCGTGCTGTGCTCGCTGTCCTTTCCGCTTCTTGCACTCACATAAATAATTTTCTCTTTCATGGTATATCCTTTCTTGCAGGGAAATGTGCGATGCGTATGATATTGGTTTTATCAGAAGGGAGATCCGATACGCTTCAGGATCGCCGCCACATCGGGGTGATCCTTGCTGACAAAGTGTGTTTGCTTATCGTGAAGATCCAAGCTATCGTCGATCTCATCGGGACACGTGAACAAGGTCGTTTCGTCTCCCAGTACGTAATTTTCATCCGCCCAGGAAGCATATGCGTTGTAAGGTACCCTTGCAAAACGGCAGAGTCCGGTTTTTGACGGATTTTCCGCAGAGGGGATCACCACGTTAAAGCGCGTATGCCATTGCGATGCACCGCTTCCGTGGAAGAAGGCGGCATAGTCACCGCTTGTGTTGCCCGTCATTTCTCCGGGAATGATAAGATTGTTTTCAATTACGTTGAACGGTTCGTGATGATGTCGCGTGCGATTACCGCCCGTCGTAAAGATGGCACTGCCGTTCGTTTTTTCGGCAAAGTCCTCAATGCGGTTTTCAAAAATGCGGGCACGCAAGACGTTGTAGTGCTTATCGGATTTCCAAAGGACGGGGGCATCACCCGAGCCGAGCGAGAGGGCTTCGGCGGCGAGATGGGAAAACAGGTTTTTTCTGACCGTCATGCGGTTGATGCGCGAAAGACGGATCGCAGGGGCGGGCTTTTCTCTGTAGCCGATCCCCGTAAAGGAGGATCCGACAACCGTAATGCTTTCGGTGTCGCCCTCGTCGGAAAAGAGGATCGCCGATGCGCCGATTTCGGTAAATTGGCAGCTTTCGACCGTAATTTTACGGTTTCTTCCCCTAAAGACGAGCGCATTATCGCTCAGATGTCCGAATTGACAGCTCGAAATCTCAATATCCTCAGTGTTACGGGCGCATATCGCCGTTTTCGCATCCGAAAAACGCAAGCCTTCAAAGCGGACGCTGTTTACATCACTTAAGGAGAACGGGCATGCATCTGCTCCCGTAATGACCGCCTCGGATTCGGACAGGATGACAAGGCGCGAATGCTTGCATATAGCTCTGTTTTCAATCACAGCGGGTGTTGAAAGCATATAGCGACCGGCGGTAAGGAGAAGGCGGATCGAAAGACCCTCTTCTGCCGTAAGGCGATCCAATGCATGGTCAAGCGCCGCATAAAAGCCGTTTTCGTCAGATACCTCTATTGTGATCTCGGTATATGCATGCTCTTTATACGGAAGCTCTGCCATCGCCGTCGGCGCGCCTGCGGACAACACGATTTCCTTCGCGGCTTCGGGGATATTCTTACTGCTGATACCGCGGTAGGTATCCCTGATGATAACGTCGCCGCTACCTTTTTCGCGCTCGGGGTTCGGCGGATAGACCGAGAGGGGGTGCGGCAAAGAGTAGTCGAGGATGTAGGTGCGCTCGACAAGCTGATGCAGAGAGCCGCCGATCACGAATGCGGCGGACGGGGGATTGTCGTCGCGCGCCAGAATGACGTTGTCGTAATCATGCCAATGCGACGAGCCCTGATCGTGGTAGATCGTGCGGTAGCCAACAAGTGCCTCGCCCGTTGTTTCTCGCACGATCATATAGTTGTGGTGGATCGTGTTGAGGTAGGGCGCATAGTCGTGCGGCGCGTTGCCGCCCAGCGTATAGATCGCACCGCCGTCACGCATGCAGTACATAAAGTTGTCAATGAAGTTATACGCGATCTCCACGTAAGCAAGCTGCTTGTTTTCAGGAAAAGGATCGTTCTGTATTCCCCACGTCCAACCGACCGAGATCGCCGAATAGGCGGTGTCGCGGATCGTGTTGTGGCAGATGGAGACGTAAAACGCGCGGCTGATGTAAAAGGCGGCACTGCTCGTATAGGTCAGACCTGCACCGCAAACGGTATTGTTTTCGATACGGATATGCTCGGCGGCATCCTTTTCTTCGTCCCACACCATGTGCGGACTGCCGACACGGACGGCGGCAGAGCCGATCCCGTCGAAGGAGGAATCGGTGACCGCCAGATTGCGCGTATATTTACGGAAATAAATCGCATCGTTTCCGATCTCCGTAAAACGACAGTGATCAAAGGTAATATTACGGCAGTTTTCGCCGTAAACGGCGGCATTCGGAATAAATATATGCTGCTCGGCGTCGGTCAGATGCACATTATGGATCCAGCCGCACTGATCGGCAATGTATGCGTTTTCGGTAACGTAATTCGATGTCGTTCCCGTGAAGGCCAGGTTTTCAAAGCGGAGATTCTTGACACCGTAAAGCTCGATCAGATTTTCGGTAACGGGATAGCCGCAGGTCGAAGTCGGAGGGC
>JAZLAP010000216.1:0-3636 GCA_045613265.1 Eubacteriales bacterium
ACTTGTCGGGACAGTATGACCGCAACAACGCCATCGTTTCCTTTCATCCGGGTGCGGGTGGTACCGAGGCACAGGATTGGGCAATGATGTTATACCGTCTTTACACCCGTTGGGGCGAGCGGCACGGCTATACCGTGAAGCTGCTCGATTGGCTTGACGGCGACGAGGCAGGCATCAAGAGTGCCACGATCATGGTCGAGGGTATGAATGCCTACGGTTTTTTGAAGAGCGAAAACGGCGTGCACCGTCTCGTCCGCGTATCGCCCTTCGATGCGTCGGGCAGACGCCAGACCTCGTTTGCATCGGTCGAGGTTATGCCTGAGTTCGACGACGATAACGACGATATTGAGATCCGCCCCGAGGATATTGAGGTCACGGCACACCGTTCGAGCGGTGCGGGCGGTCAGCATATCAACAAGACCGACTCGGCGATCCGTATTCTGCACATCCCCACAGGCATCGTTGTCGGTTGCCAGACCGAGCGTAGCCAGACGCAGAACAAGGAGACCGCACTCCGCATGCTGAAATCCAAGCTGATGGAGATCAAGGTGAAGGAAAAGCTTGATCGCATCGAGGATATTCAGGGCAACAAGGTGAACATCGAATGGGGCTCGCAGATCCGCAGCTACGTCTTTATGCCGTATACGCTCGTTAAGGATACCCGAACGGGCTTTGAAAGCGGCAATATTCCCGCCGTTATGGACGGTGAGATCGACGGCTTCATCAACGCTTATCTGAAAGCAAATGCAAAATAATTTGCGAAACGGTTACAATCAAAGTTTAAAGAGTTTGATTTAATAGAACTTGATAAGGTAGAAAAGCACGCTTCCGACAACGAAAGCGTGCTTTTTCTCTTGTACAATATTTTTCAAAAACTGCATTTTTTTGTAGACCTGCACAGAAATATGCAGTGGCTTTTTCAGAAGCAAGAAGATAAAAACAAAATAAATCCCATAAAATGGAAAATATAAGAAAAATTAACACAATATTGCGAAAAACGTCGATTTGAAATTCTTTCCATTTTGCGCTACAATAGAGAGCGAAGAAAGGAAGGACAGTATGATTTTACAAGTAGAACGAAAAAGCAGAGAAAAAACGCCTGTGGCAGAAAGGCGGCTTCGGCAAAACGGGATCTCCTATTTCTATAAGCTTTTCAAGGACAAGGAGGGTTATTCTATGCAGGTAATCGATCTTGCCGGCGGACGGTATGAAAAATGCGTTCTCGTACATTTTACCGATGACTCCGCCCGTGCCGAGGATTTTTTCAAGCTTCTTGTCGCCAATGCTGTGAGTGCCGTGCATCTTTTTGATATTTACGAGGATGAATTTTAATTTTGATAAAATATGCCGTGTACATAAAAAGGACTTGCTTTTTTCTGAAAATGTGATACAATAAAGAAGAATCAAGATTTGATATTGACAACATTTCGTATAGGGGAAAAGCAAAATGTCTTTGCCGCAGAATGTTTACGATACCTACCAAGCGATCCTTGAAGAAGAGCTTGTGCCCGCAATGGGTTGTACCGAGCCGATCGCCATCGCTTACGCCGCTGCGATCCTTGCCGATGCGCTCGGCGGAACGCCCGACCGCGTCTCTCTGTCGCTCAGCGGCAACATTATCAAAAACGTGAAAAGTGTGATTGTTCCTGCGACGGGCGGTATGCACGGCATTGCCGCCGCCGTTGCGGCAGGGCTTGTTGCCGCCTGTCCCGAACGGAGACTCGCCCTTCTCGAAGGTCTGACCGATACCGATATTCCCGTGATTGCCGCGCTTAAGGAATCGCTTCCGCTTTCGCTTTCCGAACGCGCGAGTGGTTGCGCCTTTGAGATCGAGCTTTCGGGTGATCGCGACGGCTCACGGGCTACCGTACATATTCGTGAGCATCACACGAATGTCGTTTCGGTCGTGCGTGACGGCGTTTCGCTGACCGAGCGTTATCCTTCACACGCAGGCAAGGATGATGTACCTGCCGACCGCTCTCTTCTGAACGTTGAGGATATTGTGAAGTTTGCCGAAACGGTGCCGCTCGATCGGCTTTCGCCGATCCTGCACCGCCAGATCGATATGAATATGGCGATCGCTGAGGAGGGGCTTTCGGGTAAATACGGCGCCGCAATCGGAAGAACGATCCTTGAAAACGGCGGCGATCTTTTGCAAAACAAGGCAAAGGCGTACGCTGCGGCAGGCTCGGACGCACGCATGAGCGGCTGTGAAAAACCGGTCTGCATCCTGTCGGGCAGCGGAAATCAAGGCATTACCGCATCGGTTCCCGTTGTCGTATATGCCCGTGCACGCGGCACGGACGAAGAAACGCTTCTGCGTGCCCTGATCGTTGCCGACCTCGTCACGGTGCATCAGAAGACCGGTATCGGTTGTCTTTCTGCCTACTGTGGCGCGATCAGTGCAGGCTGCGGAGCGGCGGCAGGTATTGCCTATCTCTGCGGCGGCAGACTTTACGAGGTTGCACATACGCTCGTCAATGCGGTCGCCATTCTGTCGGGTACGATCTGTGACGGCGCAAAGCCGTCCTGTGCCGCCAAGATCGCCATGGCGGTCGAGGCAGGCATCATGGGCTATCACATGGTAAAAAGCGGTCACCAATTCTACGGCGGTGACGGCATCGTCACAAAGGGTGTCGAAAATACGATCAGGAATATCGGTCGTATCGTTCGCGACGGAATGGTTGAGACCGACCGTGAGATCATTCGTATTATGATCGGGGAGGAACGTGTATGAACATCGGTATCGTTTTAAACTGTTATCCTTGTCCGCTTGCCGAGCAGATCACACTGATGAAAAAGTACGGCTTTTCGGCTACCTTCGCCATGTCCGACCGCGCGGATCTTTCCGATGCGGTTTCGGCGTGCAGGGAAGCGGGCATTGAAATGGAGAGCTTTCACGCGCCTGCCCGCGATATCAACCTGATGTGGGACGCTACCGATGCGGGTGATGCACGGCTTCGTTCCTATTTTACCGATATTGACGCATGCCGCCTTCACGGCGTGCCGGTTCTCGCTATGCACCCCTCGCACCTTTACCCCGCACCGCGCGTGAACGATCGCGGTCTTATGCGCTTTGAACGTCTTTTTACTTATGCGAAGGAAAACGGCGTGACGGTCGCGATCGAAAATATCCGCACGATCGGCAATATCGCGGTTTTGCTGGAGGAGTTTCCGGATGCCGCCTTCTGCTGGGACGTCGGACATGAAGCTGCCTATACCGCGGGCAGGGAATACATGCCCCTCTTCGGTCATCGCATTGCCGCTCTGCATTTGCACGACAACCGCGGTATCGATAATAACGACGAGCATCTGATCCCGTTTGACGGCAGGATCAACTTCGATCGCGTGGCAAAAAGTCTCGCCGAGGCGAATTACCGAAAATCGCTGATGCTGGAATTGCATTGGTACAGCCATTCGCAGTACGGTCGGATGGATGCTGAGACCTATTACGCTCGTGCCGCCCGTGCGGCAACCGTCGTTGCGGAAAAGGTGGAAGCCTTCCGTAGCATGCTTTAGAAAAACGTAACAGAAAAAGCCACGGCTCGTTACCCGAAGGTAATGCGCCGTGGCTTTTCATGCAAAATTATTTGGTAAATCCGATATAATTCAGCCAGTTGCGGAGAAGCTCTGTCC
>JAZLAP010000217.1:0-5439 GCA_045613265.1 Eubacteriales bacterium
AATGCTCTCAAACAACCCCTCAGTCAGCTTCGCTGACAGCTCCCCTTACACAGGGGAGCCTACCGCTGCGGCGGGATTGCTCAACGGCAAAAGCCTCTACTGAACCACCTGCTTAGCAGGTGGTTTTCTATAACCAACAAAAACCAAGATCAATGCTTTCGATTGATCTTGGTTTTTTACTTTTATGCAAGAGAAGAAACAAAAATCAACTTGTTTCCGCCCTTTGGCATGTTTCTTTGTAGCTCAAGGCTTTTTATATTACTTGAAATATCTGTCGAGGAAGCCCTGGAAGGCTCTGCCGTGGCGCGCCTCGTCCTTTGCCATCTCGTGAACCGTGTCGTGGATAGCGTCGAGGTTCAGCTGCTTTGCCATCTTGGCGATCTCAAACTTGCCCGCGCAAGCACCGTTCTCGGCAGCAACACGAAGCTCAAGATTCTTTTTCGTCGAGGTGGTAACACACTCACCAAGCATCTCAGCGAACTTTGCCGCATGCTCTGCTTCCTCGTAGGCAGCCTTTTCCCAGTACATACCAATCTCAGGATAACCCTCGCGGAAAGCAACGCGTGCCATAGCAAGATACATACCGACCTCGGTGCATTCGCCGTTGAAGTTTGCGCGGAGTCCTTCAACGATCTCGGCGGGAACGCCGTCAATGATGCCAACCTCATGCTCGGTTGCATAATTCATCTCGGTCTCAACAAGCTCCACAAACTTCTCGCCCGAGGCCTTGCAGAGCGGGCACTGATCGGGGCGAATGTCGCTCTCCACGATCTCGCCGCATATTGTACATTTCCATTTCTTCATAGGTCATTCTCCTTTTATGTTTGTTTGGTGTTTTTATTTTACATGAAAACGACGCATTTGTCAATGGCTTTTTTGCGAATTTTTTGTGAAAAACTTTTCACACAAAAAACAGCAAAAGCAGGATGAATATCATAGTTTTTTTGTTTTTTTCACACAAAAACGGCTTGACAGACATAAGATCGCATGATAAAATATGTACGATGATGCTTTCATTTTATCAAAAAACGCAAAAGGAGAAATCGGCATGCAAAAAAAGCAAGCATCTTTGGTCACCTATCCAAAGCGTGAATTCGCAACGGCGTGTCTCTTTGATGATTTTCCGATCTGCTCGGTCGTTATCGGTGTCACCGAGCCGTTCCCCGAATACGTCATGCGGCGGAGCAAAAATCCGACCATGTGTACCATCGAATACGTAGAAAGCGGCGAGGGCGAGATCATTGTAGACGGTATCGTAAAAAATGTTTGTGCAGGCGACACATATCTTCTGCGCGAAAACCAGACTCTTTTGTACCGCGCATCCCGCAAAAATCCGTATCGTAAGCTGTGGATCAATATTTATCTTCAGCCGCCGCCCGAGCGCACTTGCGCGTACCTGCCGGCGATGCTCAACCAATACGGTCTGACGACCGATACCTACAGCGTAGACACGTCGCATATTTTCCGTTCGCTTCTCGATCTTTCTGCCGGTAAAAACACCACGGATACCTACCTCAGGATCTCAGAGGCAATACACAACCTTGTCATTATGATGGCGATGAGCAGGCGCACCGAATTTTACCCCGGCGTGTATCACACGATACGCGACATTCTTCGCAATTCAGCCTATACCAAGATCTCCCTGTCTACGCTTGCCGATCAGTTCAACATGTCAAAAACAAGCCTTATCCGAGGATTCCGCGATATTTACGGTGTTACACCTTACGAATTCCTGCTTGACACCAAAATCGAGGCGGCAAAGCTGCTTCTGCTCAACACACAGCTTGGGCAAAAGGAGATCGCGGATCGCCTCTGCCTTTGCGACGAGCATTATTTTTCGGCTTTGTTTTACAAGCGGACCGGACTGCGCCCCACACAATACGTGAAAAAGAAGAACGGCGGTTAACCGTGAAAACGCAAAAGCTCTCCGATCGGATCGATCCCCTGCAAGAGGAGAAGGTTGCGGATAACGAAGAAAAGGACGGTCACCGCGGCAGGAATCCATAAAACCCACAGCCGCGCCCGCTCCATCACGCCGACATCACGCGAAAGCAACGTGCGCACCGCATATACCTCGTAGTAGGTGACGGTAGCAATATAAACGGGAAGAATCGGATAGAGCCTGAGCGACGTCAAAAGATCACCCGAAAGCAGTGCCGCCATTGCGCGCGTTCCACCGCAAAAGGGGCAATATAGACGGAACAGAAGCTTAACAGGGCAGATGCCGATGAGGCGGAAGATCGGAAAACGCAAGGTCAGCAGAACAAGCATCGCCGTCAAAGCCAACGCTGCATGCAAGAGAAGATAGGATCGTACAAAACGCCGATACGCCATATTCCCATCCTCCTTTCTTTAAGTTCGCTTATATTTTATCACATGACCGCAGAAAAAGAAATACATTTTTTTAAAAATCCCGGTATTTTGCTTGCTTTATTCACACATCTGTGCTACAATAATAATGTACCTCATACGAAGGTGCCGTTTTGGCAAATTTCTACCGATAGGAGCTTACTATGGACCAGAATCAGAATCAAAACCAGAACAACGGTTACTTTGACCGCTCGGAAGAAGCATACACCAATCTACCCCCGCTGAATCAAAACGTGCTGCATCCCTCGACGGGATTCGGCGTTGCCGCCCTCGTTTGCGGCATTTGCGCCATCGTCTTCTCCTGCTGCTGCGGTCTCGGTATCCTTCCCGGTATCGTTGCCATCATTCTTGCGCTCGTTGACAGACGCCGTACATCCGGCTTCAGCGGCGTTGCCCTCGGCGGTCTTATCTGCGGCATCATCGGCACCGTGCTTGCCGGAGTCATCATTGCCACCCTTGTCATTGACACCTACATCGTCGTAACCGATCCCCTCGTCAGCTCAATGTACGAGGAAATGATGGAATCGATGGCAGGCACCGTGTAACGAACCGACGTCTCCACGACAGGCGGCGAGCATAGCAGCTTTCTCCCGTACATCGAAAAGAAAAGGAGCGCAAATGCGCCATGAAACAGGACCCCAAAAACCAAAAAATCAACCGTAACGGCGGCAAAAAGCCGACCAAGCCGAAAAAGAAGAAGAACGTTATGAAAAGCGACGAGCGCATCATGACGTGGCTCCTTCTCATTGCCCTCGCCATCCTCGTCGTTGCGATCACCTCCGTCGTAATCTACAGTGCCGTCGTTGACCGCGACACGGATCCGCAAAGCAGTGCTTCGTCCTCAAGCGAAACGGGAATCGACAAAACGAAGGAAGATTTCCGCATCGGTAATATCGGCTACACTTTGACGGAAAACGACGAGGTGCAGGTCTATTTCTACTATAACAAATCGAACGAAATCGGAATCGACCTCACGATCCCCGAAACGGTAGAGCATGACGGAAAACGCTATACCGTCGCCTCGCTTTCGGATCACGCCTTTCTTGAAGCCTCACCTGCTCTTGTGGTCATCCCCAAAAGCATCCGCTCGATCGGCGTAGAATGCTTTGGCGACACGCAAAACATCAGCATCGTCTACCTCGGCACTCCCGAGGATTGGGCAAAGATCGACATGGATGCCGACATGAACGCGGGCTGGCTTGACTCGGCAAGCATAACCTTCGACGAATAATCAAAACAACCGAATATGTAACCAAAAGGTTACATATTCGGTTGTTATCGTTGCTCTTTTCGTTGTGGACAAAGAGAACGGCAAAAAGCAATCAACACGTGCAGGCGGTGAACAGCATGATAAAAAACGTTATTTTTGATTTCGGGCAGGTCATGATCCGATTTGATCCTGCCTATATGGTGGGATGCGAGGTGAAGGACGCCGAGGATGCCGCGCTTCTGGAAGCGGTTGTCTTCGACCGTCTCTACTGGGATCCCCTCGATGCAGGTACCATAACCGACGAAGATGCCGTCGCGGCGATGAAAACGCGGCTTCCCGCACGCTTACACGACGTTGCCGAAAGGATCTACTACGGTTGGATCTATCGCATCCCGGAGATCGACGGCATGCGCGACCTTGTCCGCCGCTTGCGTGAGGATTACGGTCTGCGCACCTTCCTGCTTTCCAACATATCCGCGTATTTTGCCAAGCACAGCAGCGAGATCCCCTGCCTTACCGAATTTGACACCTGCTTTTTCTCGGCGGTGCTGGGCATGACCAAGCCCAACCGCGAGATCTACGAGCATCTTTGCACGTCTATGGGCATAAATAAAGAAGAATGCCTGTTTATCGATGACAGTCCGCTGAACATTCGCGGTGCCGAAGCCTACGGCATAAAGGGCTATCTGTTTGACGGCGACGTTGCGCGCCTCTCGACCTATCTTGCAAAGCTTTTGGAGGAATAAAACCACCATGGGACAGTATCTGCGCGGTGTCCGTTCGGGCATTGCGATCGGCATCGCTTATTTTTCGGTCTCCTTCACCTTCGGATTGATGGCGGTGAAGTACGGCTTCTCGGCGGCACAAGCCACCGCGATCTCGGCGCTCACGCTGACGTCGGCAGGACAGCTCGCCGCCATCGGTATCATGGCATCTCCCGGGCAATACCTTGCACTCCTCTTTTCGCAGATCACGATCAATCTCCGCTACTCCTTTATGGCGGTCTCGCTCTCGCAAAAGGCAGACAAACGCTTTCGCGGTATCTTCCGTTGGCTTCTCGGCTTCTTCATTACCGATGAAATCTTCGCCGTTGCCGAAGCCGAGCGCGAGCTTTCACGCTCCTTCTTTTTCGGACTTTCCCTGTGCCCGTTTATCGGTTGGACGTGCGGCACGCTTTCGGGTGCCCTGCTCGGTAATATTCTGCCCGCATTTCTGATGAGCGCACTGTCGCTTGCTATTTACGCCATGTTCGTTGCGATCGTCGTTCCCGTCGCCAAAAAAGAAGGCTCGGTTCTCTTCACGGTACTGATCGCCATCGCTTTTTCGGTCGCGTTCGCCTACGTTCCGTTCCTGAAGGAAATCTCGTCGGGCATCGCCATCAGCCTGTCTGCCATTTTTGCCGCGCTCTGCGCGACCTTCCTGTTCCCGCTCCCCGAGGGAGGTGAAGCCGATGCGTGATTTTCTGCTTTACCTTCTTATCCTGTCCGGCTCGACCTACCTGATCCGCGCCCTGCCCTTTGCGCTTATGCGCGAAAAGCTGAAAAACCGTCGCGTGCGTGCCTTCTTCCACTATATCCCGTACGCCGTGCTCGCCGCCATGACGGTACCGTCGGTCTTCACCGCAACCACCTTTCCGCTTGCGGCGGTCGCAGGCTTCGCCGTTTCGGTTCTGGTCGCTCTCCGCAATAAGAGCATGACGGTTGCGGCGATATGCGCCTGCCTCACCGTCGGCGTCGTCGAGGCTCTGCTTAGAATGATCTAGTCATAACCACCGGCTAAGCCGGTGGCTTGCTCAGCCCTATAAGGGCATGTTACTGGCGGGGCTGAAAGCCCACTGAAACATTTGACACTTGCAAACT
>JAZLAP010000218.1:0-5846 GCA_045613265.1 Eubacteriales bacterium
AGGGGGGAAGCCGTACAGCATAAAGCGGACGAAGGCGGCGATCGTGCTCTTTCCGCTTTCGTTCTTTCCCTCTATGATGTTCAGACCACTATCAAAAGACAGGGAAAAATCCGACAGCTTGCCGAACTCCTCGATATGAATGCTTTCTACCGTCATTTGTTTTCTCCCGAAGCACCGGAGAGCACGCGAATCGCGCGTTCTACGGCATCCTTGGCGTTATACCAAGGCTCCTCTTCGTAGCGGTAATCAAATTTTTTGCAGAACCAGCTGACGTCCTTGCGCAGCTCGGTCAGTGCCTCGTTTTCCTTCTCTGCGATCTCGGTATAGAAATCCTTGTAGATCCTTTTCGACATCTTGTGCGCACCGACGTCGACCAATCGACGGTAGTGCGGCAGGCAGAAATAGGGCGTTTCTGCGAAACGGCGACGAAAATCCTTGTCGCTCTCGTATAGAAAGAGGATGGTTTCGATCATGTGAGACAGATGCATCTCAATACGGTCGCAGATATAGCAGGATGCTTCAAGTCGCGTCAGCTTGCGCACGCTCTCGGCGGCAGGGCCGCCCTTCAGCGCACCAAGTCCCTTACCCGCCGCCTTTTTGATAACCTCGTCGAGATGGCTTTCCAGCATCAGGGCAAGACCAAGACGGTTTTTCTTTTTGTACATACGCTCAAAATGTTTGTCGCAAAAGCCAAGCTCGTTGGTTTCAATCCGTACATCCGGCTCCATCATTGCGGCGCCGAGGATACGCTCAAGCTCGTCTTCCTCCAGCTTGTTATACAGCCGACAAACGGGACAGCCGAGCGATTTGTCCTCGGCAACCGCCGTAAAGCTTTCGTTTACCGGTATTGTATAGATGGTTTCCATAAGCGTTTCTCCAATTTTATGAGCCTTCACGCGAAATCTGCGGATAGGGCTTGATTTTTGTTGTGGGATATAGTATAATATAAACATCCGTGTACCATTATACATGAAAAACGTCGCCTTTGCAAGGGGTTACGCGAAATATTTTAACTTTATTTTAATTATAAGTCGCAATTTTAACCATAAGTCACACTTTTAGCCTACACGTCGCTTTTTGACTGTTCTCTGTGCGCTGAGGGCGCAGGAAAGGATCGTATGAAGGTTCTGATATTGACCATTACTGCCGGCGAGGGACATAATTCCACCGCTAAGGCGGTCGCGGCGGCTCTGACCGAAAGCGGAGCCGAATGCCGCGTTGTTGATTGCTACAAGGAGATCAATCCACTTCTTTACAGCATTGTGTCGCGTGGATACTTGCTTGCCGTTTCGAGCTTCAAGAGAATCTATGGCGGCATTTACCGAAAATTGGAGAAGCGGAGTCGTAACGCTTACCGCCGCTCGTTTACCCGTATGTCGAACGGTGCCGTCAGCGGCAGGATTGCACGGCTTATCCGTGACTATGACCCCGATGTGATCGTGTATACCCATGTGTTTTGCGGCGGTGTGCTCGACGTCATCAAGCAGAAGCATGGAATTCGCGCAAAGACCGTAGGCATTGTCACCGATTTTGCCATGCACCCCTTCTGGGAGGAGGCACTTCGCACCGATTGCGTGGTTGTTCCAAACGGACTTGTGGTGTCGTCTGCGCTCAAAAAAGGCTTCCTTCTTTCGCAGATTCATCCGATCGGTATTCCGATCAACCCGCGCTTCGCCGTCACGCATGACCGCGATGCCGTCTTGGATTCGCTTGGACTTGACAAGAGCAAGCGCACGCTTCTGATCATGGGCGGCAGTATGGGGTACGGCAACCTTGAAGATACCATCAAGGGACTGGATAGGATCGAATCGGATTTTCAGATGATCTGCGTCTGTGGAAACAACGAGAAAGCAAAGGCTTCGATTGATGCTCTGGAAACGACGAAGACGATCGTGAACTTTGGATTCACCGACCGTATTTCCGAGCTGATGGATGCTTCCGATTGTATCGTGACAAAACCCGGCGGTCTTACCTCAAGCGAGGCACTTGCCAAGCGTCTCCCGATGATCATTCACACGCCGATCCCGGGGCAAGAGGATCGTAACACCGAATTTTTCGTCAACAGCGGCGTTGCCGTTGCGGTGACGAAGAGCTACTCGATCGAGCTTGCCGTTGCTCATGTTTTTGAAAATCCCGCACGCATTCGCGCCATGCGTGAATGCATCGAGGAGCTGCGTCGCCCGAATGCGGTTGCCGATCTGGTGACGCTTGTTATGCGCCTCGCCGCCGAAAACGAGCGTATTCGTGAGTTTCAGAATGCGCCTCCGAAGGACTGATGTTACCTTTTTCGTCAAAATATGATGATAGCCGAGGAGAAGAAACTTCAAATCTCCTCGGCTATTGATGGATTTATATGATGTTTTTTTGGAAATTTTTTAAAAACCTATAGACTTTTTCAAAGATATGTGCTACAATAGAGAAAACGCAAAAAAGGACAGGCGTTAATTCGCCTTTTTTATACGTCATTTTAGTCGGAGGCATTTTTATGCTGGAAAACATTTATGAAACCACCTTGAACACGGATCTTTGCTTGCATTACTGCGGTAAGCGCATCCGTTGCATGAATCATTCCTACGGTCCCGAAGTACGCGGATATCATCTGATCGTATATATCAAGGAGGGTGAAGGCGTTCTGACCTTGAAGCGCGGCGTTCTTCCGTTTCGCGCAGGTGATCTGATCGTCATGTTCCCGGGAGAAAAGGTGCAGTATGCAATGAATGAGGGAAGCGTTTGCACGCTCTCCTGGATCGGCGTCCACGGCACGGCGCTCGACGGACTTCTGGCGCCGCTCGGTATCAAAAAGGAAAAACCGATCTTCACTCTTGAAAACGGTAATGAGGTGGAGCGCATTCTGGATAAGATCTACACCACTTCATATCTTACCTCGTACAGTGACAAGGTCATGATGACCGGTCTTCTCTACGCCTTCTTTGCCGCACTTCTGCAAAATGTGGATGCGGACATGAAATTCGATCCTGTTCTGCGCGCCGCTGAAATGATGGATTATAACTACAATCTTCCGCTTACTGTCGATATGATGGCGGATATGATCGGGTGCAATCCAAGCTATCTTTCGCGCGCCTTCAAGGAGAAAAAAGGACAGTCACCCAAGGAGTATCTGATTACGGTGCGTATGAACCGTGCAGCAGAGCTGCTTGCGACTTCGAGACTTGCCATTGGTGACGTTTCGGCGTCGGTGGGCATCGAGGATCCTCTCTATTTCTCGCGCCTTTTCCGCAATCGTATGGGAAAAACGCCATCGGAGTACAGAAGTGAAAACCGCAAATAAATACATAAAAAATGACTTTTGTTGTCGAAACATGTAAAAGAAATGCATGCAAAAAGCCGCGTATACAACGCGGCTTTTTGTTTTTCGCAAGGGATCAAAGAGTATATTTTCCGTCGCGGACGGCGTGCACGCCGCCACTGTAAAAGGCAGCGAAAGCACGGATCAGATAGTCAAGATCGCGCGCACCTGCCGTTTCGTAGGACGAATGCATGGCAAGCTGTGCGAGCCCGATATCGACCGTGGGGATCGAAAGCTGTGTGGCCGACACGTTGCCGAGTGTCGAGCCGCCCGGCATATCCGAACGGTTGGCGTAGGTCTGCACGGGAATGTCGTTACGCCGGCAGATCTCTTTAAATACTGCGGCACTCAAAGCATCGGTCGTGTAGCGGCTTTGCGCGTTATACTTGATGACGATGCCGCCGTTCAGCTTGGGGGCGGCATCCTTGTCTGAAAGCTCGGGATGGTTGGGGTGGAGAGCATGTGCGTTGTCGGCGGAAAGCATGAAGCTGCCGGCGAGAAAACGCGCGTGGTCGCTTGCAAGCTCCGAAAAGACCTCGCTGATGCGTGAAAGCACGTCGCAAAGGAAGGTCGAGTCGGCTCCCTGTCTCGTCGCAGAGCCTACTTCTTCACTGTCGAACAGTGCGAGAACCGATGCCGCACTGTCGGGGCGCGAGCGCAAAAAGGCGGTCAGTGCGGCGTAGGCACATTCGAGGTCGTCAAGTCGCGGTGCGGCGATGAATTCATTGTCCACACCGAAATGCGTGCCTTCCATACGGTTATAAAGCAAAAGGTCGTAGTCGAGAATTTCGGTCTCGTCGACCTCGGCAGCTTCGGCGATCTCGGAAAGCAGGTGTCCGTCACCTGTGCCGTCTCCGAACAGTGCCTTCATGTCAACGGCAGCGTTGACGGCAACGCCGTCGTTGACGTTGCGGCATTGGTGGATCGCCACCGAGGGGATCAGAGCGGCATCCCGTCCGAGGTCGCAAAGACGGCTTTCGACACCGTTTTCGGTACGTACGACCACGCGCCCCGCCACCGAAAGCGGTCTGTCGAACCAGGTGTTGAGATTCATGCCGCCGTACCGTTCGGTAGGCAAGAGAAGATAAGCGCCGTTTTGCTCGGGCTTCGGCTTCAGCTTCAGTGCGGGTGAATCAAGATGTGCGGCGACGATTGCATAGCCGTCAAAATCAAATTCGGGGATCATAAAGGCGATAAGCGAGCTATCGTTGCGGCGAACGAAGTATTGCCCGCCGGGGAGGAGATTCCATTTTTCATGCTCGTGAAGCTCGGTAAAGCCTGCGGAGAGGAGTGCCTTCGCCGTGTGCGCGGCGGCAAAGTAGGCGTTCGGGCAACGCGAGATAAAGCGAAGCAGCTGTTCGGTCATATGTATTCTCCTTTTTGGATAGGCTTTCTTTTCGTGGTTTTTCGACTGTGTTGCAATTCTTTTACCATTATAGTATTTTTTTTACGCTTTGTCAAGACTGCACCGTTGATTACTTTTGTATAGGCTTTTTTCTCTTGTTTCTTTGATGAGCGCGCGCGTATAAGACCTCGCGAAACGGGCAGAATAAAGCAAAAAGAGGAGTGGTAGCAATGGGGAAAATTCAGATCATACGGACTGCCGCGCGCGAAATTCTTGATTCGCGCGGCAACCCGACCGTAGAAGCGTCGGTCTATCTTTCGGACGGAAGTGTAGGTGTGGCGTCGGTGCCGTCGGGTGCTTCAACGGGGAGCTACGAAGCGCACGAATTGCGCGACAGTGACGCCAAGCGGTACGGCGGACGCGGCGTGCGCGATGCTGTGTATAACGTAAACAAAATGATCTCGCCTGCTCTGACGGGTATTTCGGCGTTTTCGCAGGGTGAGATCGATCGAACCATGCAGATTCTGGACGGAACGGCGGAGAAATCGCGTCTCGGTGCCAACGCGATCCTCGGCGTGTCGCTTGCGGCGGCGCGGGCGGCGGCACAGTCGCTCGGAGTACCGCTATACCGTTACCTCGGCGGCGTTTCGGCGAAACGGCTGCCGATTCCGATGATGAATATTCTGAACGGCGGTGCGCATGCACGGAATAACGTGGATATTCAGGAATTTATGGTGGTTCCCGTCGGCGCAGACAGCTTTGCCGAGGGATTGCGGTACGGCTGTGAAATCCAGAGAGCACTTTCGGCGATCCTTGCCGCAAAGGGGTATAGCACGGGTGTTGGTGACGAGGGTGGCTTTGCGCCCGATCTGTCCTCAAACGAAGAGGCAATCGAGCTGATCGTCGAGGCGATCCTGCGCGCGGGCTATACTACCGAAAGCGTCCGCATTTCGCTTGACGCGGCAGCAAGCGAGTGGCAGACCGAGAACGGCTACCGATGGCACAAGACGGGGCGCGAATTCGACAGCGATGCACTGCTTCGCTATTACGAAAAGCTCTTGCACGATTATCCGATCCTCTCGATCGAGGACGGACTTTCCGAGGACGACACCGCAGGTTGGGAGAAATTGACCGATACACTCGGAGAGCGCGTGCGGTTGGTGGGCGACGATCTGTTCGTTACAAATCCGCTCC
>JAZLAP010000219.1:0-2090 GCA_045613265.1 Eubacteriales bacterium
TTACAATGGGAATCAAAGCATTTTTTAAGAAGGCATTCGCCGATATGAAGGAAAGCACCAAGGCACAGCACGAGGTCGACAAGGCAAATTGGAATGCGGCAAAGGCAGAGTCCAAGGCACAGTGGGAGGAAGCTAAGGCAATGAGCAAGCCTGCTACTCGTAAAAAGATGATGCAGGCACAACGCGACGAGCAGATTGCGGCTGCACAGCAGCGTCAGGCAGAAGCACAGGCTCGTATTGATGCAACAAAGAAATAAGAAAATAACCAACGTAAGCGAGGCGTAAAAACACGGCTCGCTTGTGTTGCGTTTACAAAAAACGAAGGAGTAAAAAATGAACGCTATTGAAATCAGAAATCTTTCAAAAAGCTTTCGCGGTATGTATGCGGTCGATCACCTGAATATGACTGTCCCGCAGGGCGCGATCTACGGCTTCATTGGTGAGAACGGTTCGGGGAAATCCACCACCGAGAAGCTGATCTGCGGTCATCTTGTTCCCGACGGCGGTGAGATCAAGCTGTTCGGCAGAGATTACACTATGAAAGGAGGCAAATGAGAATGGAAAATACAATGAAATTTGAGAAAGTCAGCTTTGCTAAGCGCTTGAAAAGCATGCTAAAGGTTGATTTTCGCAGAATGTTCAAGTCCAAATTGTATTACATCCTGATTGCCTGCACTCTTGTGATGCCTATCCTGATGACCGTTATGATGTCGATGATGGATAGCTCTGTTTCGGTCAATCCGCAAACAGGAGAGGAAACGGTAATGCAAGGCCCCGAAAACACGTGGCAGAATATCGGAACGCTTCCCGGTGAGCCTCTCGGCGGCGACGAGATCTTTATGATGTGCAACATCAATATGATGTTTATGGCGGTTGCCGTATTCACCTGCCTCTTTATATCCGACGATTTCAGAAGCGGATACGCTAAAAATCTCTTTACCGTTCGCGCGAAAAGAGGCGAATACGTGATCTCCAAAACGACCTCCGGCTTTGTTTGCGGCGCAATGATGCTGATCGCATACTTCATCGGTGCAATGCTTGGCGGTGCAATAGCGGGGCTTTCCTTTGATCTTCACGGACTCGGCGCAGGAAATCTTGTCGCATGTATGCTCGCAAAGATATTCTTGATGCTCGTGTTCGTTTCGATCTTCACGCTCATCAGCGTGGCGGCAAAGCAGAAGGCATGGCTCTCGATATGCGGCTCGCTCGGCGGCGGAATGCTTCTCTTTATGATGGTCTCTATGATCACGCCTCTCGGTTCTAGCATAATCAATGTCGCGCTCTGTGCGGTAGGCGGTGCATTGTTTGCATTCGGTCTTGGCGCAATCAGTAAAGTGGTTCTTAAAAAGACAAGTTTGGTATAAAAGTATTTTAGGCAATGCTGAAAAAAAACGGCGTTGCCTTTTTTGTATTCAACGCTTTACCGCTACGCCTCCTTCAAATCAAGCCGAAAAAATGCTAAAATATATTGAAGATTTTTAGAAAAAGGCGAAAACACAAACAAAACTTTAACATTTCTATGTTATAATATACGCAGAAAGCCTTGTTACCAAGTCTTTGCGCTGTCGCGCTGTCCGCACTTTGTGCGGCTGCGATATTGACGGCTTCGCAAAAATGCCCTTGCAAGCAAGCATTTTTGCTTCATGGTATAATAGGCATAAAAGAAAAATGCGCCCTTGGAGGATGAAAATATGTTCAAAATTTTAATTGTGGAGGACGACAGAGATCTGAACCGTTCCGTATGTTCTTTTCTGGACAACAGCGGATATGAAGCGGTCGGTTGTCTTGATGCGGAAAGCGCATATGACGAGATGTATAAGACAACCTTTGACTGTATCGTGTCGGATATTATGATGCCGAACATCGACGGCTTTGAATTTGCCAAGACCGTGCGCTCCCTCAACAATGATATTCCGATCTTATTTATGACCGCCCGTGATGATTTCGCATCCAAGCAGAGAGGATACCGCATCGGTATTGACGATTATATGACCAAGCCCATTGACCTTGACGAGCTGTTTCTGCGTATCGGCGCACTTCTTCGCCGTTCCAAAATAGCCTCAAGCCGTCGCCTTGAGGTTGGCAATTTT
>JAZLAP010000220.1:0-5074 GCA_045613265.1 Eubacteriales bacterium
ATGACAACACCCGTGCGCTCATGGGCTCGAACATGCAGAAGCAGGCAGTGCCGCTGATGATGACCGATTCGCCGATCGTGGCAACGGGTATGGAATATAAGGCAGCCGTTGACTCCGGCTCCGTCATTGTTGCCGCCGAGGGCGGTATCGTAGAGCGCGCATCGGGTGACATCATCCGTATCGTTACCGACGAGGGCAGACGCGACACCTATCATCTTCTGAAGTTCAAGCGCTCGAACCAGGGCACTTGTATCAACCAGCGTCCCATCGTTGCCGAGGGCAGCCGCGTTGAGAAGGGACAGGTCATTGCCGACGGTCCCGCGACCGCGAACGGCGAGGTCTCGCTCGGCAAGAATGCCTTGATCGGCTTCATGACGTGGGAGGGCTATAACTATGAGGACGCCGTCCTTCTGAACGAGCGCCTTGTTCGTGAGGATATCTACACCTCGATCCATATTGAGGAATATTCGATCGAAGCGCGTGACACGAAGCTCGGACCGCAGGAGATCACTCGTGAGGTCCCGAACGTTGGCGAGGATTCCTTGAAGGATCTCGACGTTGAAGGTATCGTCAAGATCGGTACCGAGGTGCACGCAGGCGATATTCTTGTCGGTAAGGTCACGCCGAAGGGCGAAACCGATCTGACGCCCGAGGAGCGTCTCCTTCGTGCCATCTTCGGTGAGAAGGCGCGCGAGGTGCGCGATTCCTCGCTCCGTCTCCCGCATGGCGCAAGCGGTATCATTGTAGATATCAAGGTATATTCGCGTGAAAATTCCGACGACCTCCCGCCCGGCGTCAACAAGGTCGTTCGCGTATACGTTGCACAGAAGCGTAAGATCTCTGTCGGCGATAAGATGGCAGGCCGTCACGGTAACAAGGGTGTCGTTTCGCGCATCCTTCCGCCTGAGGATATGCCGTTCCTTGCGGATGGTACACCGCTTGATATCGTGCTGAACCCGCTGGGCGTTCCTTCTCGAATGAACATCGGTCAGGTGCTTGAGGTTCACCTCGGTATCGCGGCAAAGCGTCTTGGTATCAAGGTAATGACGCCCGTCTTCGACGGTGCAAGCGAAAAGGATATCGTAGAATGTCTCCGCTGCGCCAATTATGCCCGCGAGATCCGCCCCGGCGAGAACGTAGCAGGCAAGGCGCTCTTCATCGAGGTCACTGACGAAAACGGCAACAAGGATCTGCAGCGTGTGGATCGCGAGATCGAGAATGATCCCGTGAAGATCCGTGAGCTTCAGAAGACCGAGACCGTCAAGGTGATCGACGGTAAGGTCACGCTGTATGACGGACGTACCGGCGATGCCTTCGATAACCCCGTTACCGTCGGTATCATGTATTACTTGAAGCTCCACCATCTCGTTGACGATAAGATCCACGCCCGTTCGAACGGTCCGTACTCGCTCGTTACGCAACAGCCTCTCGGCGGTAAAGCTCAGTTTGGCGGTCAGCGTTTCGGTGAGATGGAGGTCTGGGCACTCGAGGCATATGGTGCGGCTTACACGTTGCAGGAGATCCTGACCGTGAAGTCGGACGACGTGACGGGACGTACGAAGACCTATGAGGCGATCGTAAAGGGTGAAAACATCCCGACACCCGGTATTCCCGAATCCTTTAAGGTTCTTGTTAAGGAGCTGCAATCTCTTATGCTCGATGTTCGCGTGCTCGATGCCGAAGGCAACGAGATCGAACTTTCTGAGATCGGCGACACATCCTTCCACACCATGACCACGATCGAAGAGGTCGATTCTTCCGTTGATGCCGCAAGAAACGGCGAGGACGGCGAGGAAGCCTTCGTTGATCTCGGTGACGATATGGATGACGAGGAGTTCGACGATTACGAAGAGGAAGAGAGCGACGAAGTATTTGAAGAGTACGTCTCGGATGAAGACGACCTTGACTTCGACCGCTGATACGCGAAAAACGACTGAAAATAATGAGAGGGGTAACGCCTGCCCGTAACATCGGGCAGGACCGTATATAATTTAATATGGAAAAGAATGCTTTTGATTCCATTAAAATCGGACTCGCGTCTCCCGAAATGATCCGTAGCTGGTCGCACGGTGAGGTCACGAAGCCCGAAACCATCAACTACCGCACCCTCAAGGCAGAGCGCGACGGACTTTTCTGCGAGCGCATCTTTGGCCCTGCCAAGGACTGGGAGTGTATGTGCGGCAAGTATAAAAGACAGCGTTTCATGGGAAAGGTCTGTGAAAAGTGTGGCGTTGAGGTCACGACGAAAAAGGTGCGCCGTGAGCGCATGGGACACATCGAGCTTGCCGCTCCCGTGTCGCACGTCTGGTACTTCAAGGCGATCCCGTCGCGCATGGGACTTCTGCTTGATATGTCGCCGCGCCTTCTGGAGCGTGTCCTCTATTACAGCAGCTACGTCGTGGTCGATCCCGGCTCGACACCGCTGGAAAAGAAGCAGCTTCTGACAGAGGCAGAGTATCATTCTTATTACGAAAAATACGAGAACGATTTCCGCGCCGGCATGGGTGCCGAGACCGTGAAGGAGCTTCTCGCTGAGATTGACATTGAAAAGCTTGCCAAGGAGCTGAAGGCGGAGCTTGAGACGGCTACGGGTCAGAAAAAGGTTCGTATTATCAAGCGTCTTGAGGTTGTCGAGGCGTTCCGTAAGTCGGGCAACCGTCCCGAATGGATGATCATGGAGGTGCTTCCCGTCATTCCGCCGGACATCCGTCCGATGGTGCAGCTTGACGGCGGCCGCTTCGCAACGAGCGACCTGAATGAGCTTTATCGCCGTGTTATCAACCGTAACAACCGTCTGAAAAAGATGATCGAGATGCGTGCTCCCGAAATCATTATCCGCAACGAGAAGCGTATGCTTCAGGATTTTGTGGATGCCCTGATCGATAACGGCAGACGCGGCAAGGCTGTCACGGGTGCTTCGAACCGTCCTTTGAAGTCGCTTTCCGAGATGCTTCGCGGTAAGCAGGGACGCTTCCGCCAGAATCTGCTCGGTAAGCGTGTTGACTACTCCGGCCGTTCGGTTATCGTCGTTGGCCCTGAGCTTAAGATCTACCAGTGCGGTCTCCCGAAGGAAATGGCACTTGAGCTGTTCAAGCCCTTCGTGATGAAGCGCCTTATCGAGACGCAGAAGGCATCGGGTATCAAGGATGCAAAGAAGAAGGTCGAAAAGGTTGCTCCCGAGGTTTGGGATGCACTTGAATTTGTGATCAAGGAGCACCCCGTGCTCCTGAACCGCGCGCCGACACTGCACCGTCTGTCGATTCAGGCGTTTGAGCCGATCCTCGTTGAAGGACGCGCCATCAAGCTTCACCCGCTCGTATGCCCCGCATTCAACGCCGACTTTGACGGCGACCAGATGCCGGTACACGTACCGCTTTCGGCAGAGGCGCAGGCAGAGGCACGATTCCTCATGCTTTCGGCAAACAACCTCTTGAAGCCGCTTTCGGGTAAGGCTGTGACCACCCCCTCGCAGGATATGGTTCTCGGTTCTTACTACCTGACGCTTCGCCGTCCGCAGGAATACTACGAGGACGGCAGCATCCGTTACCTTGGCGAGCCGGGTGAGGGAAGCATTTACCGCAACGTGGACGAAGCTAAGATGGCGTACGCCAACGGTGAGCTTGGACTTCATGCACCGATCAAGGTGTATATGAAGAAAGAAGTCGACGGTGTCGTTTACAAGGGCCTTGTAGATACAACGCTTGGCCGCGTGATCTTTAACGAAAATATTCCGCAGGATCTCGGTTACGTTGACCGTACGAAGCCCGAAAACATGCTGAAGCTTGAGGTCGGTGCGGAGCTTCTTGAGGATCAGGGACGTAACGCCATTACCGATAAGCAGCTGAAGAACATCGTCGACCTTACCATTAAGAAGCACGGTTTCCAGATGGCGGCAGAGGTTCTTGACAACATTAAGGCGATGGGCTATCAGTATTCCACCCGTTCGTCGATCTCGATCTCGATCTACGACATGACCATCCCGCCCGAAAAGCCGGCGCTGATCCATGCCGCAGAGGAAAAGGTCGAGGAGCTGATGCAGCTTTACCTCATGGGTGAACTCACCAACGATGAACGTGCCAACATTTCGAACAGCATTTGGGATAAGACCACGAACGAGATCACCGATTGCCTCGTCAAGGGCCTTGATAAGTATAATGCGATCAACATGATCTGTACCTCGGGTGCCCGCGGCTCGATCAAGCAGACGCGTCAGCTCGCCGGTATGCGCGGACTTATGTTCGCTGCCAACGGTAAGACGATCGAAACGCCGATCAAGTCGAACTTCCGTGAAGGTCTTACGATGCTTGAGTACTTCATGGGCGCACGTTCCTCGCGTAAGTCTCTGTCGGATACGGCACTCCGTACCGCAGACTCTGGTTATCTTACCCGTCGTCTCGTTGACGTTTCGCAGGACGTGATCGTTCGCGAGGAGGATTGCGGCACGCGTGACGGACTTCTCGTCAGCCGTATCGTTGACAAGTCGAACGTCCTCGAAAAGCTTGAGGATCGTATCGTCGGACGCTTTACGGTTTCGGATATCGTCAATCCCGCAACGGGCGAGTTGATCGTTCCCGAAAACCACCTGATCTCGGTCGAGGATGCCGCCGCTATTGCAGGCGCAGGCATTGAAGAGGTCAACGTTCGCTCGATTCTCCGTTGCCGTGCAAAGCGTGGTGTCTGCGCACACTGCTACGGTGCAGACCTTGCTTCGGGCAAAAAGGTTTCGATCGGTGAAGCGGTCGGCGTTATCGCCGCACAGTCGATCGGTGAGCCGGGTACCCAGCTTACCATGCGTACCTTCCACACCGGCGGTGTCGCAGGCTCGGATATCACCCAGGGTCTTCCCCGTATCGAGGAGCTCTACGAGGCACGCCGCCCGAAGAAGTCGGCAGTCGTCTGCGAATACGACGGCGTTGCCCACATCCAGACCGAAAAGAAGATTTCGCGCGTTCACGTTCGTCCTGCCGATCCGACACTCGGTGAAGTCATTTACGACATTCCGTTCGGTTCGAGTCTGACGATCGAGGACGGTGCGACCGTTTCCTGCGGTCAGCCCCTGACGCCCGGTTATGTC